>JAYUOX010000048.1:0-19256 GCA_043760595.1 Cytophagales bacterium | reverse complement strand
TTACGGGCGTTTATGATGAAACCTTCGGAAAATCTCATTTTCGCCCCACCTTTTTAGTAAGTTTGAACAGCGGAGGTTTAGGTGAATATGCGAGAAATAGCACCGAATGGGCGGGAAGTAATTTTGCTTGTGGTTACATAAAATTAAAACCAAACACAAATCCTGACAAGCTCGAAGCAAAATTCCCTGCCCTTTTAAAACAACACGGAGCAAAAAGATTGGCTGAATTGGGTATGGAAAAACAACTCTCTTTGCAACCCATCACCGACATTAATTTATATTCAAAAGGCATTATTGATGGACAATTAGATACAGTTTCGGACATATCATTTTTGAATATGTTGTTAATCATTGCCGCCTTCATTCAATTGATTGCCTGTATCAATTTCGTGAATCTCACCACGGCTCGGTCTGTCCGTAGAGCAAAAGAAGTGGGCGTTCGTAAAGTGGTGGGTGCGGTTCGGTCTTCTTTGATTGGTCAATTTTTGGGAGAATCTATGCTGATTGCTCTGATTGCCATCTTTTTGGCTTTACCCATCGTGCAACTTCTACTCCCTTTCCTCAATTCAATCACGGACGGCAACGTGAGTATTGACCTTACTAAAAACTTTGACATCATTCTTTTAACAGCCGTAATCGCCTTAATCACTGGACTTTTGGCGGGGATTTATCCAGCACTTTATCTTTCCAATTTCAAGCCCGTGAGTGTTTTGAAAGGAGTCTTTAAACTAAATCCTACTTCTATTTTACTAAGAAAAGGATTAGTAATTTTCCAGTTTTCCATTGCCATTGTTTTGATTATTGGCGTGTTGATAATTTCTGAACAAATGTCGTTTATGCAAACCAAGGATTTAGGATTCAATCAAAGTCAGAAGATTATTATTTCCCTTCCAAACGAACAAGCACAGGCTCAGTTTTACGCCCTTAAAAATGAACTTTTAAAGCAAAAAGAAGTCAAAAGTGTAGGCGGAACAACATATTATCCATCTACTAAAATTCTTTCGGATAATCTAATTTTCAAATCGGGAGGAAGTCGGGATGAAGCCTTATTGGTAAAAAGTAATGGATTAGAGCCAGATTTTTTCAAAACGTTGGGCGTAAAATTGATTGCGGGCAGAAATTTTACGCCTTCCGATACAACCAATCAAATTGTGTTGAATGAAAAAGCCGTTAAGGATTTAAAACTGGATATGAAAACAGTAATCGGCACGCAAATCTTCACGGGTTCGGGCAGTGATATGCAAACTTTGATCGTCATTGGCGTTCATAAAGATTACAACAATAATTCCTTAAAAACCGACATCGACCCAATGTTGTCTTATGTAGATATTACTCCAGATTATGCCATTCTGGACGTTCAGGCTAACAATTATGCTACATTTTTTGCCAATACTGAAAAAATTTGGAAGAAAATCGCTCCGTCTGCCCCGTTTGAATATACCTTCTTAGATGAGGACATTCAGCGACAATATACCCAAGAAAATACGTTAAAAAAGGTCGTAAATTCCTTCACGGCAATTGCCATTTTAATATGCTGTTTGGGACTTTTTGGCTTGGCAATGTTCACTGCCGAACAACGTACCAAAGAAATTGGCGTTCGTAAAGTATTGGGAGCAAGTGTTTTCAGTATCACGACTTTACTTTCAAAGGAGTTTCTAAAACCTGTTCTTTTTGCCTTTCTGATTGCTTCACCGATTGCCTATTTAGCGATGAATAATTGGTTATCAGGCTTTGTGTACCACATCAATATTGGTTGGAAGAGTTTTGCCGTGGCAGGAGTTTGTACTTTGCTAATCACTTTATTTACAGTGAGTTATCAAGCGATACGGGCGGCTTTGGCGAATCCTGTGAAATCATTACGAACAGAGTAATTATTGGTGAACGGTACACGGTGAACGGTAAAAAGGAAATGGAGAAAGGAGACAAGGCTTATCTAATCTCCTTTCTTGCAATTGTTTATGCAAAGACTTTATTCAAATCCAATTCAACATCAAGGATTGTATCTTTTAAAATCGGATTGGCAATGGTAAAAGTTTGGTAATTACGGGGTGAATCAAAAACATAGATTGCTTTCGTGCTTGGTATAGCTATCCAACAAGATTTAACACCTGCATCAAAATAGCGTTCTGCATTTTTTATTAATTGTTCTTTTGTTTGTGGAGAAGATATTATTTCGATAGTTGTTAAGGGCATTTCAATCATTGACTCAATATCATTTGAAAAATCTATTTTCATTTTGGAGTAAATACAAATATCAGGTACAGCATCTCGTCCAGTGGGCATTGTGAGGTTTAGTTCTGGTAAAATTGAAAAGTCATCACCATAGATACTCCCTAATTTAAAAAGTAGATTAGTTTGAACGATTGAATGTTTAAAATCTGGAAGAGGCTTGTTTCTTTTAATCTCATAATCAGACAATTCTCTACCTAAAAAATTGCTATTCAATAATTCCATAATCGTATTTGTTTTTTATCAAATATACAAAAAATCTAAGGTCATGTTACAAAACTATCTAAAAATCGCCCTCCGAAACCTGTTGAGAAACAAGGTTTATTCGGTCATTAATATCCTCGGACTTGCCATTGGCGTGAGTGCCTGTTTGGTGATATTTCTCTTGGTGAGTTTTGAATTGAGCTTCGATAATTTTCATCCTGACCGTGAACGGATTTATCGGATAACTTCGGGTTTTAAAAATCCTGATGGAACTACCAACCGAAACGCTGGGATTTCTGCTCCGATGCCAATGGTGATTCGTCAGGAACTTACGGGGATTGAAAGTGTCTCGGCTTTTCATAATTGGTATCCGAAAATAACCATTCCTAATGATAAAAAAAATACTAAAAATTTACCCAAAATATGGAAAACTGAGGAGTCGGACGTAATTATTTGTGAGCCTCAATATTTCCAAATTTTTCAGTACGAATGGTTACAGGGAAATTCTAAAAATGCTTTTAGAACGCCCAACGAGGTGGTTTTAACCGAAAATAAAGCAGAAAAATATTTTGGAAAAATTCCATTAGAACAGGTGATGGGTAAGCAATTATACTACAATGATTCATTGGTAGTTACTGTTACGGGAATTGTAAAATCCTTACCCAAGAATTCAGATTTTAAGTTTGGAGATTTTATTTCCTTTAAAAGTATTGAAGGTAAAAATTGGCGAAAAGAATTTGGTTTAGATGAATGGACAAATACTAATGGAGATTCACAAGGCTTTGTGAAACTCACCAAAGGAACATCTGAGACAAATATCAACAAACAACTGATACAGTTTTTGGGTAAACATTTGGATAAAAAAGACGAATGGAGCATTGGGCGTTCTTTGAGTTTACAACCTCTGAACAGCATTCATTTCAGTGCAGAATATGGTGATGGTTACTCACGTCAAGTACACTTACCTACATTGTACGCACTCATGGGAATTGCTCTATTTTTATTGCTGATTGCGGCGATTAATTTCATCAATTTATCAACGGCTCAATCCATTATGAGGGTCAAAGAAATTGGCGTTCGGAAGGTCTTGGGAAGTAGTCGCAAGAGTTTAATTTTCCAGTTTTTGAGTGAGACTTTTGTCATCACTTCCGTATCAGTTTTACTATCCATACTTTTCGTGGAACCCATCCTTTGGGCATTCTCAAATTTTATTCCAAAATCACTTACTTTCAACATTTTTGACCCTCAAATTCTTGGATTTTTAGTTTTGATTACGGTTGTAACGAGCATTCTGTCAGGACTTTATCCTGCCTGGGTTATTTCTTCATACACGCCAGTAGCTTCTCTGAAAAATCAAGTTTCAAATGGTCAATCTCATTCGGCATTTCTTCGTAAGGCTTTGATAACCTTTCAGTTTACGGCTTCACAAGTTTTTATTTTGGGAACAATTATCGTGGCAACGCAATCCAAATTTATGTTGAATAAAGATATGGGATTTAAGAAAGATGCCATCATTAATTTTTATACCAGTTGGGATGAAATAGAGAATGGAAAGCGAGACGTTTTTATGAATAAATTAAGGCAAATGCCTGAAATTGAGATGGTTAGTCTTGGAGACAGTCCTGCCAAAAATGGCTATTCAACCAACAGAGTTACTTATAAAGATGGTAAAAATGAGATTAAAATGGACGTTCATCGAAGGGCAGTAGATGAAAATTATATTCCCATGTACGGACTTAAAATCATTGCTGGAAGAAACGTAATCACCAGTGATACCGCCAAAGAATTTGTCATTAACGAAACTTACGCCAAAGCCTTGGGATTCAAAAAACCAGAGCAAGCCATTGGCAAAATGTTGATTTATTCAGGAGGAAAGGGGGACATAAAACTCCCAATTGTGGGTGTTCTCGCAGATTTTCATTTACAGTCATTACGTGAGCCAATCAAGCCACTTTATATGATGTCGGAAACGAAATATGAGAGTGCTTTCAACGTGAAAGTAAAAAGTGCAGGTAAATCTGCCGACAGTTTTAAAGCAATTAATGCCAAAATGAAAGCGGCTTATGACGAAGTTTATCCAAATTCTAATTGGGAATTTGACCCTAAATTTTTCGATGAAACCATTGCAAAATTCTACAAAAAAGAACAACAATTTGCCCAAATATTAAACACCGCCACGGGCATTGCCATTTTCATTTCTTGCATGGGTTTATTCGGTTTAGTTGCCTTCACAACCCAACGCCGCACCAAAGAAATCGGCATCAGAAAAGTCTTGGGAGCATCGGTTACACAAATTGTTAATTTACTGTCAAAAGACTTCTTGAAATTAGTAATTTTAGGAATCGTAATTGCCTCACCCATTGCGTATTGGGCGATGAATAAATGGCTACAAGATTTTGCGTATAGAGTAGAAATTTCGTGGTGGATTTTTGCTTTGGCAGGAATTATAGCGATTGTAATTGCTTTATTAACAGTGAGTTATCAATCAATTCGAGCGGCAATGGCGAATCCTGTGAAATCCCTTAGAACAGAATAATTATCCACGTAGAGACAAAACTTTACTTTGTCTCTACTCTTTCCAAATTCTCAGAGGGGTTTCAACATAAATATTTAACAAGAACAATTACTCCCCCACAACCATTAAAATATTCATAAAAAAAGGTATCTTTAAGGGCGAAATACCATTTTATGAAAAAAGCACTAAATTTTAAACCCAACGCCCAAACCCCTAAATACCAGCAAATTGTTGATGAAATTATTGAACGAATCCAACAAGGTATTCTAAAAAGAGGCGACCAATTACCCACTATTAATGACATTACCAACCAGTTAAATGTTGCCCGTATGACTGTCATTCGGGCGTATGAGGAACTGCGTGAGCGAGGTATTATAGCCCCACAGCACGGAAAGGGCTATTTTATTACCTCCACCGACGTACAGGCTACAATGCACATTTTTGTATTGTTCGATGCCATGAACTCCTATAAAGAAATCCTTTTTCAAGCCCTCAAAGAATCACTGGGAGATAAGGTTTCTGTTCATCTTTTTTTTCATTATCACGATATTACGGTTTTTGAAAATGTAATCGTCAATAACCTTGGCAATTATAATTTCTATATTGTGATGCCCCACTTCAACGATGATATCACGGACATCATAACGCAAATTCCCAGAGAAAAATTATTGATTTTGGACATTGACGTTGAGCAATTAGATGATAGCTATGCGGTGTTGTATCAAGATTTTGAACAAAATTTTTATCAAGGACTCACCGAGGCACTTCCCATGATTCGGAAGTATGAAAGTCTGACCTTATTTTTGAGTAAAAATCAGTTTCAATATACGCCAAAGGGTATTTTGAAAGGTTTTAAAAGGTTTTGTGAAGAAAATAGTATCAACAGCGAAGTTATCAATGATTTGGCTTTTGACCATCTTCAAGAAAGTCACGCCTATTTCCTTTTCTTAGAAAATGACCTTGTTCGTTTTGTCAATTACGCCAATCGTAAGGGTTTGAAATTGGGCGAAAATATCGGGCTAATGTCCTACGATGATACGCCCATTAAAGAAATTTTGGATGATAGCGGTATCACCACTATCTCCAATGACTTTGCTCAGATGGGAAAATTAGCGGGCAGATTAGTCCATAATCGACAAAAAGGCAAAATCGCCAGTGATTGTAGATTGCTGGTGAGAGGATCTTTGTAATTGTTGAGTTGTTGAATTATTGAGGTTTGTATCAATAGTTCATCAAATTAACAAATCAAACTTTAACAATTTATTACAAAATGACCACAGAAATTTCTATTTCAAAAAATGCTAAAATCCTCATTGCCGTAGCTGCTTTGGGCTATTTTGTGGATGTTTATGACCTCATTCTTTTTGGTGTAGTTCGTACACCAAGCCTTGCCAGTTTGGGTTTAGACAAAGCCCAACAACTCGCCCAGGGATTCAACTTGTTTAATATCCAAATGGCAGGAATGCTGATTGGAGGGATTTTGTGGGGCGTTTGGGGTGATAAAAAAGGGCGAAAATCCGTACTTTTTGGCTCAATTTTGATGTATTTAACTGCTAATGCTCTGAACGGATTAATACATGATACGGAGTTGCTGAGTGCCTTGTCGCAATACGGAATACTTCGTTTCATTGCGGGTGTTGGTCTTGCGGGCGAACTGGGGGCGGGAATTACGCTTGTAAACGAAACTTTACCCAAAGAAAAAAGGGGTATCGGGGCATTACTCATTGCGGGTACGGGGGCGTTGGGTGCGGTAACGGCTGCCGTTGTGGGCGGGTATAGTCAAGACCCCGAGTGGTGGCGGACTTGTTATTTTATCGGTGGAGGCATGGGATTTTTCCTTTTGGTTCTCCGTTTTGGGACATTTGAATCTTTACTTTTTCAGAACGTTCAGAAAAATGTTCAGAAAGGCAATTTTCTTAGTCTATTCACGAATAAGGAGCGTTTTTTGAAATATTTTTATTGCATTTTGATTGGTTTACCCGTGTGGTTTGTGGTCGGAATTTTGGTTTTGCCCGCTCCCGAAATGAGTAAAGCCCTCAATGTTCAAGGGGAAATTTTGGGTGGGAAAACAATCATGTTTTGTTATATGGGGCTTTCTCTGGGTGATTTTTTGAGTGGAGTGATTAGTCAGATTTTGAAAAGTAGAAAAAAAGCCGTGTACATTTTTATAGGAATGGCAGTAATTTTCACCGTGGTTTATCTCAACGCTTTCGGGATTTCGAGCAATAATTTTTACATACTTTGCCTCGTTTTGGGCTTTTTTGGTGGTTATTGGGCAGTTTTTATCACGATGTCCTCCGAGCAATTTGGAACAAACATCAGAGCTACCGTAACCACAACAGTCCCCAATTTTGTGAGGGGAGCATTAATTCCTATCAATTTGGGTTTCAGGGCGTTAGCTCCCACTTATGGTCTCCTCAATTCCGCTATGATAGTGGGCGTAATCTGTTTCGCAGCTGCCTTGTGGGCAACGTCTCGGGTAGAAGAAACTTTTAGGAAAGATTTGGATTATGTGGAGTAGGATAGAGGGTATCTCAGGGGTATGCCCAATATCATACCATGAGTTTCGTCCAAACTATAGAGTGCGACATAACTTATTAGAATTAGATTTGACAACTTTTAAAAAAGTTGTCAAATCTGGCGACTTTTATATGTCTATAAACTCCAATACGTTTTGTCGTTCTCTACATATAATTTAAAAACAAACGAAATACCATGAAAAAAATACTCCTAATTACCTCCCTTCCCTTGGTCGGTGTCCCCACTGACCATCGTGCGACAGCAAACGGACGAACAGATTTTAGTCTCCGATTAACCCGTAACTATCTGATAATCAAATACTAACCTACTCGAAACGTTACTGTCGATAGATGTCAGGTCTGGGCTACCCCGTTCAACACCATGCCACGGGACGGAGTGGTTCTTCCAGTCTTTATCTTTACATTCCAAGGAAGGGACATCTCTCCACAGTTAGCTGACGCAAAGGTTGTTGGTGGAAAAAACACCAACAACGGCGACAACACTCACTCGGAAATATCCGAGCGAGTGCGGGAGTCATTTTATTATCTCACCTTTTTCAGATACTTTATATCTGGATATTTCAACACCATTTTTAAAACGTACCAGACTCCTATTTTCATTTTCATCAAAAAAAGTCCAGTCGCCCTCTCTTTTACCTTTTTCATAGCCACCCGATGTACGTCTTTTACCATTATCATAATAAGTTAGGGTTTGATAGAGTTTGACATTTTCTTCCAATTTTTGTACATAAGAATTATTAACAGTTAAGTAATTATCAAATATACTTATGTTCATTACCTTACCTTTGGTCTTTATGTCAATCAAAACATAATCGCTGCCCAATTTATCCGAAGGTGCCATCAGGCAATCAAATTCAACATCGTCTGATAATCTCTCAAAGGTGTTTTCTAAGGTAGCTTTTGACTTGGGGAATTTTTCCACCCACTTTTTATTATATTCCTTTACTTTATAAATAATTTTTCTCACCAGTACCTGATTTCCAGTAAAATATAAATGGTATCTAAGAAACTCTCCATTCTTATCTTTATCTGGAAAGATATCAGTGTCGTAAGTACCTTTAAAGGTTAATAAATTTAAGTTTTGCCCTCTTAAATCATTATAGTTGAAAATCAACAAAAATAATAATACTGGAAAATGCTTAATTGAAGTTTTCATTTTTTCATTTTTTATTAATACTTTGTATTTGCAAGTAACCATTATTATTTGAAATTCTATCAATAATTAGACTTTACAAATACAAAGTATAGAGTTTGATAATAAACGTAGTCAATCTAATATAAATTGGCACAAGCTAATCTATATTCTGCATCTCTCATGTCAGCGTAAGCCTTATCAATATTGCGAGAATACGTTCCGTCTGCTTGATCCCTACAATTTACATAATCCTCAATATCACCTGGATCACCATAAGACGATGTGTCACCACCTGAGAGTAGTAATGCTCGAAGCCATTCTATAAGTGCATCAATTATACTTGAATTTAATGCATCGTTGCACGCTATTTTATCTATTTCATAATTAGATCGAGCCATCGTAACATTAAGATTGAACTGTTGATGCTGATAGAGACATTCTTGTCTACGTACCAGAAGACGACCATATTCATAATCTGTAAGACAACGTCCAAAATCTGCCCGATATGTCTGACCTGATGGGCAACTTTGCCACGGTGAATCGCCACCACCGCCGCCACCGCCACCGTCGACAGTATTCTCACACGATGTAAACATATATTCGCACATACCATTTTGACAATAATACCAATCCCAACACATTGCAGTTGCTGGTGTAATAGGTGGCAGAGGAGGTTTTTTTAATGAAAATTGACCAAGACCTGTACTCATTTTTGAACCAACTGGCTGAATTTCTCTTGTCAAAATTAGAGGTTCTAACTTTGTTTTCTCAGTAACAATGTTCTTGTTAATTGAATTATAACATTGCCCTTTTCCATTAGATAAAGAACCTTGCGGGCAACCCTCCGTACTCAATAACGAAACAAGTTCACTTTGGAGAGGCAAATCATTTTCCTCAATTTGTAAATTTTTCACCGTCTGCAATCCCCAATAAAACACTTCATTCTTACTCCCATTCTGCAAATAAACCTCCAACGTACCTTCTGAGAGGGGTTTATCAATCGCTACCGTCAAAAGTTCTGCACTGTTTTTGGCTTCGTTACTAATGGGCTGTTCCCAACTTTGGGTTAGCTTTCCTTTTAGGTCTCGGTGTTGTACATACAGCCCTGCGTTTGGTACGCCTCGTGGTCGGTTTTTCCAAATACTTGGTATTAACGCCGCACTCACACCCAAGGGTATGGCGGGCGAAACACTACTACCTTGTGTACGGCTATCGCCTGCGGTTATGGGAGTGCTACTGCTTCCCAACTGTGTACTTACGGCTATACCTGCGGTGGCAATGGCAAGGTTTGTCCAAAATTTCTGAGGGTTTCCTGATTGGTAACTTACATAAACATTAGCACTTCCGTTGGTCATTACTGAACCTTTCGGTATCTCTATTTTTTCTAAAAGAACTTGTTTGTCAGCTATTGCCTTTACATCGGCTTGACATTCTGCACAGCAATTCGCTACTTGTGCTTGGGTTTGGGTGAATGTTGCTACACAGAGCATCAACACCATTACAATTTTATACAATTTTTGCATGATTAAAAAATTAAAAAATGAAAAAAGAATTTGACTAATAGCCCCGTGGAAATTATAGAATCCACAAGTCGATTACGAATAAATTATTTCCTGATTAAAAGGGGTTTGAAATATAAAATTCCGCCCAAGTACCAGATTCACCTTCAAAATTTGCTTGCTCAAATTGGTTTAAAGATTGTACACACGACCATCCTCCATTAACTAAAATAGCCCTGTAAATGGTAACTGGGGCAAGATAGTAAAAGTAATCATCCGAAAATTCATCCTGACCATAGTGTACTGCAATATACCCCCACTTAATCATTTCTACATAATTTCCACTTTGCGTAAAGGCTAAGTCTTGCCCTTCGATGCTGGTATTAATTATTTCTCCCATACCATTTGAGGCTGTGTTAAAATAAATCGAAGCGGTTTGCCCGTTCATGAAAGTGAACAATCCGTGCGATAATACCGTTGTGCTACTCACCCGCCCAACTTGTGGATTATTGGGGATTAATTGGCTTTCCTTTTTCCATTTCAAATTCTGAAAAAACTGGTCAACTTTTGTAGCGTCTTTCAGATAAATAATCTTTTGGCTGTCGGTTGGTTTTTTAACCTCTTTCAGATTATAAGTTTTCGCTAAACTTTGTATTGAGGGTTGTTCTTTCGGAATAATTTGTTCATCATTGGTATTTTTACAACCATTAACCGAAAAAATACTCACCCCAATCATACACGCATACACGGTGCGTGCAGAAAAGGCACGCAATTGTTTGAAAATCTGTAAACTTTTCATTAGATTTACTTTGGTTTTATGTGAAAAATGAGACTATTGCCTCTCCTGCGGTGTCCAAACTTCGGAGGGGATTTTTTATTACTCAACAAAATTACATCATTGATTTTCGTAATTCGTGGTACTTTTAGTACCATTTTTCAAAAAATTTTCAACAGTTCTCACAAACAGCCGCATTTCTTCACGCCCCGAAATACCTACTTTGCTCATAATATTTTGGCGATGTCGTTTTACGGTTGTCTCTTCGATAAAATGCGTTTCGGCGATTTCCTTATTGGTAAATCCTTTGATAACTGAACCCAAAATTTCGAGTTGCCTTCGGGTAAATAATGATAAGATATTTTCGGGATTAATAATTACGAAACCAAGGTCTTTTGGCACAGGGTTTGTAGGGGGGTAATTTTGAGAACCTATGAGATTGTTCATGGTGTTTAAGCGTGAGTTTTATTGATTTCCCAAAGTTTATAGAAAACGACAAAACATATTAGAATTTATAAAGGATCAAAAGTACCCAGATTTGCCAACTTTTTTGAAAGTTGGCAAATCTATTTCCGATAAGTTATGTCGCAGTCTATATTTCAAAGTAGAGTATTTACAATTTAATTATGTGAACAGGGCTTTCTACTATGTGAAAGCCCTAATTTATTATATTTTCCTTTTAGAATCTCACCTTTTCTAACTAAATTTCATAATCATTCAAAACAAACGAAATGTCATGAAAAAATTAATTGTAATAGCCTTATTTTTAGGAATTTGTACAACTATTTGGGCAAATCCAACGCCCATCAGGAAACCTCTCTTTCAGAAAATCGTAGTGGCAGACAGTCTTGATGAATACGTAGGGGAATACAAAATGAGCGAATATTTTGCTACGTATAAAGTTACTAAAGACGGTGGATTTTTGTACGCAGAAGCTGATAGCTACGGTAACAATAAATTACTCAGACAAAAAGAAGCCGACACCTTCGTTTCTACGAGTTCGTATGGTACTACCGTCATCTTTTTGCGGGATGAAATAACCAAAAAAGTAACAGGCGTAAAGCTATTTTTACAAGGAAACGAAGTGATTGGGAAGAAGTGATAAAAAATTAAAAAGTCCTATCAAAATGTTCCAAAAGCCGTTTCTTGCAAATCTTTGGAACATTTTTTGCTTATGAAAGGTACAATGATTATTTTCGTGTAATGATAATCCATTGTTAATTAGACCATTAATCCATAAATTCCTTATCATCATGAAATTCCTAACTCAAAAACGGCAGTTTTTTAGTGATTCATCTATCACAAAAAACGCACAAAGTGCACTCTCGAAAGTAATTTTTATTCTTTCTTTCTTTCTTTTTTCAAGTAATTGTCCAAACATCAAGGCTTCTAATATCGCTGAAATTTTACAACAAAAATCTACAACAAAAACTACTCCCAAGACTTCTCCTGCTACTACAAAAACTACAAAAGTAGATAAGGATAAATTAAAAGCCCGTTTGAATAAAGCTAAGAAAAAAGCAGTTGTTAAAAAAGATACTTTGCAGGATATTGACCCTGCCAACACGGGTACGCCCTTGTATCAAAACGAAAATTAAAATATAAAATCAACATAATTTATATATTAACCCCAATCATGAAAAAATTATTCCTTACCCTAATCATGGGAATGTTTGTGTACGCAACAGGCTTTGCACAAACACAAGATTTAAATGCAGCACTCAAATTTATTAAAGCGGGCAATACTTTACGTGAGGTAAAACAATATGACCAGTCGGAGGAATATCTCAACAAAGCCCTCAATATTGTCAGAAATAAAGACAGATATTGGGAAGCTGCCGCCTACGAAAATTTAGGGTTTTTGTACCGAGACCAAGACAATATCCTCGAAGCAGGACGTAATTTTCAGAAAGCCATTGATATTTATCGTTCATTGAGAATGACCATGTCAGAAAAGGCATTGACTCAATTAATGGCTGGTATGAAAGATACCGAAGAGCTTTTTGCAGGCATTGATATTGGTTCAAAAGGTGTGAAATTAAGTATTATTGGCGTATCTATTTCTGCCAAAAAAGGCTTGACGTATAGCCTCAAGAAAAGTATGTCAATCAATACCGAACCCAGTGCTTTGTCGGCAACTGCCATCAGAGAAACGGCGGCGGCGGTGAGAGATTTGATTGACACGGCAACCGTAAAAAATGGCGTAGTGTCAGACCGTTTGTTTGTGGTAATGAGTAGTGGATTGAAACAAGCCCTTGACAAAGCCCCAGGCAAAGATGTAGAATTATCAAATGCCATTAGAGATGCCATAAAAAATCCAAGTCTAAAATTAGATGTAATCTCGGCAGAAGACGAAGCAAAGTATGGTGCTTTGGCAATGATTGTACCTGAATTACACCTGTCATCGTCTATCATGGATATTGGCGGAGGTAACGTGAAAGGAGGATATTTATTGAGTCGTACAAAATTTGAAGCTGTCAACTTTCCGTATGGGACAAAAGCCTTCGGAAAAATCGTAAAAACGAAATACCCTGATGCTGACATCAAAGGTTATATCGCTGGCGTAGATGCTGAGATTGCTCCTGTGCGTGAAGAAATGGCAATCGAAATGAATCGCAAAGTGGGTTTAAAAAACCGTAAAAATGTGTATCTATTGGGTGGAATAGCCTTTGTGATGAATACTCTGTTGCATCCAGAACGTGCCGCAATCATTGGTCGTCCACAGGAAGTGTCATTGGAAGATGTAAAGAAATTTCGCCAAATGGCTGTAACAAATTATGAAGAATTAATTACGCCTGACTTGGGGAAAATTCAAGACCCTGTCGTAAAACAAATCGCAGAAGAAGATGTAAAATTGATTACGACCAAATTATATAACAATCAAGACATTATTGCGGGAGCGACCATTCTGGAAACTGTAATGAAAGAATATGCTCGTGATGGCGTTCAGAAGCGTTTTTACTTTATCAAAGGTGGCGACGTAGCGTGGATTTCGGGATATGTTTTCAAACTAATTTCTGATGATTATTTGGTGAAGAAAGAGCTGTAGTCAAGTCATTTTCAAAATTTAGAGGTTCAACTACGGTTTACATATAAATCGTAATTGAACCTCTAAATTTTTGTAACAGCACTCAAGTTGAAAGTTTTTTGTTCACCCATTGATATTATAAACATAAAACAATGAACGAATCAACGGAAAATACGATAAATAATTATGAGCTAATTCTCTTCGATGGCGTATGTAATTTTTGCAATTCGTCCATCAATTTTGTGATTGACCACGACCCCCAAAAACGCTTCAAATTTGCTCCCCTTCAATCTGAACTTGGACAAGAAGTTTTAACGAAGTTTCATAAGAATACAAAAGACTTTGACTCTGTTATCTTACTGAAAGACAATCAGTTATACCAAAAATCGGAAGCCGCTTTAGAAATTGCAAAGCACCTTTCGGGCTTCTGGAAATACTTTGCTATCTTTAAAATACTGCCCATACCTTTTCTTAATTTTTTCTATGATATCGTTGCCAAAAATCGTTACAGAATCTTTGGTAAAACAGATTCTTGTCGGATGCCTATGGCTGAGTTGCGAGAGAGATTTTTGGGATAATTATTTGATTTATAACTCGTTGGAATTAGATTTACCAACTTTTTGAAAGTTGGTAAATCTGGGAACTTCAAAAAAATTTGATTGGGAACTTCCCGAAACAGTGTAGCGAGTATGTTTAAATTTACTTAGTCCCTAATAAGCGTTGAGTCCAAGGTAAACCTAAATATATTGATTAATAATATTCTCAAACATCTCCTGTTTTCCACTGGTTTGAGTGGGTTCGCCAGTGGCAAAAGCGTGTTCTCTCAAATCTTCCAAAGTAATCGTACCAGCCTCATAATCAGCACCTTTGCCCGAATCAAAAGATGAATAACGGTTGGTACGGAGTTTCTTGTAAGGTGATTTTTTGAGAATGTCGTCCGCAATCACTAAGGCTCTTGCGAAGGCATCCATTCCCCCGATGTGAGCTAAGAAGATATCATCTAAATCGGTTGAATTTCTGCGAGTTTTTGCATCGAAATTGATTCCTCCTTGCGTAATTCCGCCCGCTTCCAAAATTATCAACATGGACTCTGCCAATTCATTCAAATTAGTTGGAAATTGGTCAGTATCCCAACCGTTTTGATAATCGCCACGGTTGGCATCCATGCTTCCCAACATTCCCGTATCAGCCGCAATTTGCAATTCATGTTGGAAAGTATGCCCCGCCAACGTTGCGTGGTTTACCTCCAAATTTAACATGAAATCGTTTTGTAAATCATATTCTTTCAAGAAACCAATCACCGTTTCAGCATCATAATCGTATTGATGTTTGGTTGGCTCACATGGCTTTGGTTCGATGAAAAATTTACCCGTAAAACCATTCTTGCGAGCATAATCACGAGCAATCGTCAAGAAACGACCTAAATGGGCTTTCTCCCGTTTCATGTCAGTATTCAGCAACGACATATAGCCCTCACGACCACCCCAGAACACATAATTCTCGCCTCCCAAAGCAATCGTTGCATCAATGGCATTCTTAACTTGCGTACCTGCATGAGCCAAAACGTTGAAATCTGGATTGGTTGAAGCACCATTCATATATCTCGGATTCGAGAAAACGTTGGCAGTTCCCCACAACAATTTCATGCCGCTGACTTCTTGTTTTTGCTTGGCATAATTAACGATGATTGATAAATTACTTTCGTATTCCGAAAGTGAATTGCCTTCATCCACAAAATCAATATCGTGAAAACAATAATAAGGCGTTCCGATTTTAGTCATAAACTCAAAGGCGGCATCCATTTTATCCTTCGCACGACCCACGATTTCACCTTTCGCATCCCACGGAAAGTTTTTTGTGCCAGGTCCAAATGGGTCAGCACCCGTTCCGCAGAAAGTATGCCAATATGCCGTGGCAAAACGCAATTGATCTTTCATGGTTTTGCCGTTAATAATACGATTTTCATCATACCATTTAAACGCCATCGGGTTGTCCGATTCTCTCCCCTCGAATTGAATTTTTCCGATTCCTGGAAAATATTCTTTGTCTCCTAATGTTAAATTTGCCATGTAATTTTGATGTTGATATTAGTAAATATTTAGCCACAAATACACGAATATATTTTATTTTTCTGATTTAAAGTACATTAGATAATCAAATACATCATTAAAATCATAAAATTCGTGTGTGCGTGGCTAACTAATTACAAACGTTTATTTTTTAGTACTTAATTTCTACCTAAATTTGCAAAAGTGTTCTATACTGTTCTATAAAATTAATACAAAAGTATTATTGATTCTAAAAAAAACAAAATTAAATATACAAAATCTCATTTCCATGTACTTGAAAAAACTAAAAACATTCTTGGCTCTGACGTTAATCGTTGGATTTTCAAGCAGTTATAAGGTTGATCCGCCTTATAAAAATGCTAAATTACCCATCGCCACTCGGGTAAAAGATTTATTAGGGCGAATGACTTTGGAAGAAAAAGTTGCTCAAACTCAGTGTATCTGGTCGGGGAAACAAAAACTCTATACCAATAAAGATTTTGATGTAAAAAAAGCCTCGGAAATATTGCCCCACGGCATCGGACAATTGGCTCGCCCCAACGAAGGTGCAGGGGCGGATAATCCCTACGGAACTGGTCTGAAAGGCAAAGGAATGGCAGAATGGACGAATAAAATTCAGAAATATTTTGTAGAAAATACTCGCTTGGGCATTCCAGTAATGTTCCATGAGGAATCTTTACACGGAAATCAATCGAAAGATGGAACGGTTTTTCCAACGCCTTTGGCAATGTCAAGTTCTTGGAATGAGGCTTTGATGACGGAAGTTTATTCGCACATTGCAGAGGAGGTTCGTTCTCGGGGCGGACATCAAGTGTTGGCTCCCGTGCTTGACATTACGCTTGATCCACGTTGGGGACGTTCGGAGGAGACAATGGGCGAAGATCCTTATTTGGTTTCGAGATTGGGCGTAACCATTGTGAAAGCCTATCAAGGAGATAAGGAATTTTTGGACAAAAAGCACGTTGCCGCTACGTTGAAGCACTTTGGCGTTCACGGACAACCAGAAGGTGGCTCGAACGTGGGACCAACTTTTGTGGATGAAAGAACTTTACGGACGGTGTTTTTCCCTCCGTTCAAAGCCTGTGTGATGGAAGCAAAAGCCATGAGTTTGATGCCCTGTTATGCCGAAGTCAGAAGCGAACCTGTGCATGGAAGTAAGTGGTTATTGACCGATATGCTCAGAAAAGAATGGGGTTTTAAGGGGACAGTTGTTTCTGATTATGGTGGAGTTAAAGACCTTGAAACTTTACACCACGTTGCTGAAAATGTAGAACAGGCGGCTTTGAGAGCGTTTTCATCGGGGGTGGACATTGAAACTCCCGACACCTACGGTTACACAAGTTTGTTAAGTTTAGTAAAATCGGGGAAAATTTCGATGATTATGTTGGATGAATCGGTTAGTAGAATCTTAACGGCAAAATTCCGCATGGGTTTGTTTAATGACCCTTACGTGGATGCCAATTATGCCGACCAATTTACGGGTAATGCCGAGATGAGAGCAACGGCTTTGAAGGCAGCGAGACAGTCGATGGTTTTGTTGAAAAACGAAGGAAATATCTTGCCTTTGGATAAATCAAAAGTGAAAAAATTGGCTATCATTGGACCTAACGCTAATAAATGCCTTTTGGGAGGATATGCTGACGTGCCAAAACAAACCGTTTCACCCTTGCAAGCATTAAAAGAAAAATACGGAAAAGACGTTGAGATTTTGTACGCCGAAGGCACAAGAATTACAGAATCAGGCAACTGGTTTTCGGATAAAAACGTATTGACAAGTCGTGAAGATAACATGAAAAAAATTGCTGAGGCGGTTGAAATTGCCAAGCAAGCCGATGCCGTGATTTTGATGTTGGGAGGCAATGAAGCCCTTTCAAAAGAAGCATGGGCAAGCACCCACATGGGCGATTTGACGACCTTGGATTTAATGGGAAATCAAGACGAATTAGTGGATGCGATCAAAGCCTTAAATAAACCAACGGCAGCCTTCGTTTTCAGTGGACCTCCGCTTTCGATTGCCAAATTAGACAAAGATATTCCAGCTATTGTTTATGGATTTTATTTAGGACAAGAATCTGGTTATGCCGTAGCTGAAACCATCTTTGGCGACAATAATCCAACGGGAAAATTATCTATTTCAATATCCCGTTCAGTTGGACATTTACCCGTGTATTATTACCACAAACCATCAGCAAGACGTGGGTATAATTTGGCAGATATTACGCCATTATATTCATTCGGACATGGTTTGAGTTATACTAATTTTACTTACAAGAACCTAAAAATCAGCACTTCAAGTATGAAAGCGGATGGTTCAGCGACCGTAACCGTGGACGTTACAAACACAGGCAAACGGGAGGGTGATGAAATTGTGCAGTTATATATTCGAGACTTGGTAAGTACGCTCACACGCCCCGTGAAAGAGTTAAAAGACTTCGCAAGAACTACTCTAAGTGCAGGAGAAACTAAATCGGTATCTTTCAAAATCACGGGTGATAAGTTAAAGTATTTAGACGAGAATTTGAAAGAAATCGTAGAGCCTGGTGAGTTTGAAATTATGGTTGGTGGGAGTTCTTTGAAGACGGATATGGTGAAATTGGTGGTGGTGAAATAGAAAATAATACTAAATTTAAAGTTTAAATGCTTGGTTTATGGAAGCCTTCGGTTTCACCGAAAGGCTTCCATTTGAAACTAATACACATTGAATATTTAAAATCAATATAAGAGCAATATTATCAAGGATAAGGGAAATCTTCTCCTTTTTTGCTTTTTATAACTATTCTGTTGAAACCATTAAAAACTTGCGTAACAATAAGAAGTTTCAGAACTTTGCGAAAACATAAACTATCATCAAACTATGCTTCAACGAATTCAAACTTTATTATTAGCCGTCGTGGCAATTGCGATGTTGGCAACTACGGCTTTGCCAATCTGGGAGAAAAGTAGTGCTGCTCTAAATGAGAAAGTTACGCTTACTTCTTATGCTTTGGAATATTTCAAAGGAACAGCTTCTACGGGTAGTGTAAACACAATGGTAATCGTAATTTTAGCAATTATTTCAGCCTGTATTGCTGCATTTTCCATTACCCAATACAAGAAAAGAATGCTTCAAATGACCTTGGGATTGATTAATTCTATCTTAATTGCCATTGTTTTAGGATACACCTTTTATCAAGTTTTTAAAGTAGGAATTCCCACGTTTGAGCCTGAAAATCAAGGGTCTTACGGAACTGGATTTTATGCTACGGTCTTGGCAATGTTGTGT
>JAYUOX010000047.1:0-2264 GCA_043760595.1 Cytophagales bacterium | reverse complement strand
TAAGCCTCAAAACAATTCACTTGAAAGTCAGAATCTTCACTTTGCACTACTGCATGGAACGTATTTTTAGAAACTCTCGTAACGATAAATCGAACCGTAATTGCCTCAGACTGAGGAACAAAGATGGACTTATTGATTTTTAAATCCTCAAATACCCACGTTGGCGTTTCTGTTTCCAAAACACTACAAACCTGAGCCATTCCTTCCAAAATCATCACCGTCGGGAATACATATTGCCCTTGGAAAACGTGATTTTGCAAATAAATATCTTCTTTCAAATTAATACTTACTTCCGAAACAACTTCTACTTTTGGAATATGATGTTTGATATTTGAAACAAATCGTCCTAACGGCAAGCGTTCCTTCACGTAGTTCAAGGTTGGCATATTTCCAAAACGCCCTGATATGATTAGTCGCCCTCCTGTATAGGTTTTATCAGCAACAATTGCCTTCAGAATTTCAACACCATGCGAAACAGGAATCGCAAAAACACCCTTCTCTTTCAATGTATCAATCGTATTCAAGGAAACGCCCATACCTGTTTCACTCCACACAGACCATTCCAAAGTCATACATCGGCAATGTGAGTTTTGTTTTCCTACATTATCAATCAAAAGGGCTAACTGGTCATTTGCCCAAGCATAATCCCCGTTTCCGTGCATCCCACTTTGGGCGATAATTGACCCATAACCAATCAATAATTTCAGCGAATCAAGGTTTAAGGCAGCCAATACATTTTTGAGTCCTTCCACTTTCACAAACAGCGTTCTGTCAAAATCTTGTGGGTCTAATAAATGTAAGGCTTTGGGATAATTGACCCCAGCACCATGAACCAAGGCAGTAATGTTGCCAAATTCTTTGATGGACGAAATACCTTCTGAAACACTTTCTGACGAACATACATCGGCTGAAAGATATTTGTAAGTGATATTATTTTCATAAAGTCTCTTCAAATTGGCTCTTAATTCATCATCTTTTTCTGGCAAAGAACGCCCCATGATTACTAATTTTGCCCCTGTACTTTTTGCTAAACTGAATACTGACTCAAAAGTAATTCCTTTACCTCCGCCCGTTGCCAAAATAACATCCTCCTCCGACAAAGCGTCTTTGATATCCGCTTTTGCTGGGTAATAAAAATCTAATTCAGACTCTGACCTCACACCGTCCAAACCAAAAGATATTTCTTTATACTTTGCGGTATTTCGGATTTCACCCACGATTTTTTCAAAGTCAGTATCGTTGCCTTGCATTTCGATACTTATTGATAGAAAACTTGGATTTTCTAATTGAAATGTTTTCAAAAGAGGTTTTAAATCTCCTGTTACTTTATCATCAACAATGCCTAACAATACGACTTTTCTATTCTTTTTGATTTCGGGTTTTCTCAAAAATTTCACGAACTCAAATAGCTTTTCAGAAGCTACCGCTGTGGAATATACGAAAACCGAAACATCACCAAAATTGGCAGAAGAATCTGTAAGTATTGGGGTTAATAATTTCACTTTTTCGACATCACCATCTATAAAAACATTTCCACTATATTTTTCAATATTGAGTTTACTTGCTTTTTTTGGATTGAGCTTTCTTTGGAAAATATGCGACCAATTATGGACTTTTTCAAAAGAAATATTTTCTTTCAAATTATTCTTAGCATCACTACTCTCACCTTTGAAAATGACATTACTCAATTCTTCGATATTAGCATCTGCATTTGCCAAAATTGAGGCTTCCGAAAATACAATCTGACTTTTATTAAATGCTTTAACGACGATGGATAAAATTTCTGTAATCGCCAATGAATTGATATGCAGCTGAGACATGAGTCTATCCCCAGCGTTTAACATTTCAAAAGGTATCTCAATTTTTTTACTAATTATCGCTTTGAGATGATTCTGTATGCTAATTACCGATAATTCGAGATTTGCATTACCCGCTGAATTATCATCTTTTTGATTTAGGAAACATGAACTATTAGTTTCAGATGTTTCTGTTTCTTCTGTGAATGAACTTTCAAAATCAGTTTCCTCACATGGGTTTACGAAAGCCTCTAAAGTCCAATTTTCAATATCAAATGCTCTATAAAATCTGTTAATTGAAAGCTCATCAAAATACACACTATTACCCGAAACATAGGTCAGCGAAAGCGTATTGAGCAATCCCCGAATAGAATTACTGCCAAAATCAAGTGATACGACATCAAAATCTTCATATCCTTGCAAAGACCGAGAAAGGGCATTACCTGGTCCTACTTCAATTAAAATAGG
>JAYUOX010000046.1:0-6350 GCA_043760595.1 Cytophagales bacterium | reverse complement strand
GAAGCAACTTCGGGGAATACGGGCATTGCCTTAGCCATGATTGCACGGTTGTATAACCTTGAAATTGAGTTAGTTATGCCCGAAAACTCTACTCGTGAACGGGTTTTAACGATGGAGGCATTCGGAGCAAAAGTGATTCTCACACCCTCCGAAGAAGGCATCGAGGGTTCACGTGATTATGCGGAGGCACAACTGAAGAAGGGCGGCTATTTTATGCTCGACCAGTTCGGAAATCCTGATAATTTCTTGGCTCATTATCGTTCAACGGGTCCTGAAATTTGGAAAGATACTAATGGAGAAATCACGCACTTCGTTAGTTCAATGGGAACAACAGGGACGATTATGGGAACTTCGATGTACTTGAAAGAACAAAACCCAAAAGTACAAATTGTGGGTTGCCAGCCAACAGAAGGTTCAAAAATTCCAGGCATTAGGCGTTGGTCAAAGGAATATTTACCGATGATTTTTGATGCGGCACGGGTGGATAGAATCATGGATATTTCGGAAGTAGAAGCCCGAATCATGGCTAATCGTTTAGTAAAAGAAGAGGCAGTTTTTGGCGGAATGAGTAGCGGAGGTTCAGCGGCGGCGGCGGTCAGATTAGCCCAAGAATTAGAATCAGGCGTGATTGTTTGTATTATTTGTGATAGAGGAGATAGATATTTATCGAGTGATTTATTTGGGTAGATTTTGCTTAATTTATAGTAGGTACCCGTTATTAATTAGTTTATGTTTGGATAAACTATAATCATTTGATTATCAATTGATTATGCCTTAAAACCCTCACAACTAAATCCTAACTCCTACTTACTTTCAAATATTTACTGCAACAGCATTTCTTTACTTCTCCAACAATAAAATTCGAGTGGAAAATTTGGATAAGTCTCAATAAATTTTTTGTATTTCTTTACATTTGTCTCCGTTGGATTAAATTTTACTTCAATGGCTTTGCCTCCGATAAGCGATTCGTCAATGATAAAATCTACTTCATTGCCATCGGCTGTTCTCCAAAATTTTATCTGTTCTTTTGAGTACGTTTGAGCCAAATGTAAGTAAACATAGTTTTCCAATAACGCACCTTTATCGATTCGGAGGTCGAGCGGAGCGAAATAATTGATTAGAATATTGCGTAAACCCAAATCATTGAAGTAAATTTTGGGCATTTTAGTTAATTCTTTACGCAAGTTTTGATAAAATGGACGAATTAGTTGAACATGAAAACACTTTTGTAAAATATAAAGGTATTCTTCCACCATAGAATTACTAAGTCTTAATGTATTCGCTAATTCATTGACATTCAGTAAATTACCCGTCTGGCTTGCCAACAACATCATGAGGCGAAAAAATTTTGATTCATCAGTAACACCTGCTTCTAAAATATCTCGCTTCACAAAGGAATCTCTGATTTCTTGAAGTCGTTCTATTTTTTCATCAATACTTTCTGCCAATACCACAGCAGGATAGCCCCCATAAGTTAAAAATTCCTCTAATTCTATCCACAACTGACTTTCCAAGACTGATTTTTTGATATTTTGTGTTTTAATGGCTACTAATTCTTGGTGAAGTATATCGTTATTTTTGAAAAGTAAGAACTCCTCAAAATCAAGCGTTGTCATTTCAAAAATGCGTTTACGACCAACCAAAGAATCTTTGAATTGACGGTCTATATAAAAAGCACTACTGCCCGTAACCACTAATTTTATTTGGGTGACATATTCGTCATAAAGTAGTTTCAGAAAATTAGTAGGGTCTTGCAGATATTGGACTTCATCAATCAAAACGATTATTCTTTCAGTTGAATTATTTGGAATATACTTGAAAATATTTTCAGGATTTTTATCAAGGGTTTCCAAAATATCTTTCCGTTCCAAATTTAGCAATACAGGAGAATAACCCTCATTAATCAACTCTTGTTGTAGCTGACGTAATAAAGTTGATTTACCTATCTGCCTTGCACCAATCAGAATCGTAAATTCTTTCTTATTTAAATGTGCTTTGATGGCATCATACTTTTTTCTTTTTATTTCCACAATACAAAAATATCAGATATTTTTTCTAAAAATAAATAAATTATCCGATATTTTATTTATGTCATTTGATTTTACGATTCCGGAGAATCGTGGTACATCAAAAAGCCTTGTTGATTGATTTCAACAAGGCTTTTTGATTATTTTTTTGCATTAAACTCTGCCTCTACTCTGATATTATTTCCCCATTTTTTATTTGACTCAATTTTTTCTGATGGGTTTTTTGAGGAGTTCAAATAAAAAGTAAACTTTCCAATCATTTTATTTTGTGAAACTTCTGTTACTTGTAATGTGCCTTTGGATAAATCATAAATCCATTTACCATCCGTAAAGTACCAAAAATTACTAATGTTTGCATAAATATCACTTTCACTAAAAATTCCTTTTTTGAATTGATTTACTTCATTCCGTGATTTGATACTCATATTTCCATTATGCTGAATGTACAAACCTGCAAAATAATCATCGTATTGAGTTGTACTTTTTATGAACTCAGGGTCATGTAAAATTACACTGTAATAATATGAGTTAAAATCTGCGTCCCCCGCTCGCTCTAAAACCAACTTCCCAGAAGAATCATAAATCTTCATATTATACTTACCTTCCTCTACACTAATCTGTGGAAGAATTTCATTTTGAGTACTCTTGCACGCTGATAGTAATGCAAGAACGAATAGAAAGATGAGTGTTTTTGTTGTTTTCATGAATGTAAAATGTTTGAGATTGGTACTACAAAATAAAAGACGTAGCTGAGTTGTAAAGGGTTGCATTGAGTTGTAAAAATAAACTCCAAACTATGGCAAACAAAAAAGCCCTACATACAGGTAGGGCTTTTACTTTTCTTGGACAACATAAATATAAAACGCTCAACTTCATACTTTTGTTTTAGGCTTGAAAAATTATAAGATTATTTTTCAATTTATAATTTCATTGATTTACTATCCATCCAAAAATACCCAAGATTTTACCCACTTCCGAAATAGTGTAAACGTCTAAATGCGTAATGGCAACTTTATTTTCTAACTTCATAAAAATCCATTCTAAGCCAGTTGAAACGCATCCATAAACTGCATCATTGTTTTTATTCAATATCTGGGCGGCATACATTTCTGCAACACATTGAGGTATGCCCGAAAGTAAATCATTCTTTTTGGCTTCTACCAAAATAAAGTACCCTCCTACCCTCCCTGTGGGTTTAGATCTCTTGTATCTCTGGTTATCAAAAAATCGCAAACACCTGATAATTCATCCGTTACTAATGGTTCACCCGAGAAAATGGTAATCCTATCCTGATTAATTTCTTGGACTGCCATTAAAATAGGTGCAATTAGGGCTTCTGAAATAGATTTTTCATTTCGCATAGTTGTTAATTTCTTCCTATTACTATCAACGACATGACTGAGCCAAGAAGGAACAGTAACTGGTTCGATGGAAGGTAAAAAACTATCCCCAACAATAGATATTCCAAATTCTGTTGATAAATCTATTTGTGTTATCTGACTAGATGATTTCATGTCCTTTTTTCTGTAAAAATAGGAAAAATACCGTCAAAACCCTATTTGAGTGGAGTAGTTACCACGCTAAAAACTCCCCACAAACTGCCGTCTCCTCCTCCTTGAAATCTCCACCTCATGCCCATCCACTAAAAACAACGAAGATGTATCAATGTCATGTTTAAGAATACAATCCTGATTAACTATAAACCCTCGGTGGACTCTCAGGAAGCCCTTACCGTCCAAGAGAGGTTCATAGTATTTCAGGGTGTGGGCGGTTAGGCGTTGTTTGCCATTTTTGAGATAAAAGCAAGTATAGTTTGCCATGCCCTTCATCATAATTATTTGGTTGATGGCAATGACTTTTTTACGTCTTTGGTCGATTGTTAGCAAGTCTTCTTTTTGTATTTTGAAGTTTTCCATTAGTTGTTTGGTGTGTTAGTGATAATAATAACTAACTGATAATCAGTAGTTTATATGATAAATAGTTGCACAATTATTCCATGTAGGTTATTAGCATTTTATACGGTGCACCATAAGCTGGAATATTAGTGCCTGCAATGGCAGTTCTTGCGAGTAATCCACTATTGCCGTTTCTTCTAATAATATCAATAGTGGTCGGACCAGGCATATAAACAAATTCAAGTCCATTTGTTCCCCCTGGTGAAGGTCTGTTATCCGTGAAATTTGGCGTAACAAATAAATCAAAATTGCCATTTCCCGAAAGAATTAAAGGTTTTAGGACTATGGAAACACTCAGAATTTTATCCCCATTTAGTCCATGAGGCACGGAGGTCGTCAAAGAAGCTGATGTTTCGGTAGCAAGGGCAACGTTGATACTTCCAGTAAGCATCAGTGTTTTGATAGCTGGAGTTGATCTCGTAACGCCCGCTGTTGTGGTAGTGGCTTCATTTCCCAATTTTGTAAAACCACTAATCGTTACCTTTTCCGTTGTTGAAGTTATGCCACTTGCTGATGTCCAAGTAGAAGTTCCGCCACTTCCGCCCAAAGCTGCATTCCCCAAAATAACATTCCCCGTAGCATCTACTGATAATACTTTTGTGGGTGTTGTCGAGACGGTTGTTCCTGAGTTTAAGTTGTTGAATTTCAGTCCATTGATTGTCATATTCCCTGCCCCCGTGAGCGTCATCATGGGTGTGGTTGTGAGCACTCCATTACCATCAACACTGGTGTGTTTCCACGCAACAGAAGCAGCAGTGTTTGTGGAGCCCGTTGTAACTGTTTCATACAATTTACCACCAAAACTCCCTCCTATTCCTGAAAATCTGGTAATATTAATACCTGTTATACCAGCATCCAATCCCAATTGGGGTGTGGCATCAGTTGCCCCAGCATTATAAATATCCAAATTTGCCGTAACACCAGGGTTGCCATTACCAATACCAACCAGACCCGTGTAAAAGGTAATATCACTGCCCGAAGCAACCCACGGTTGAGTAGTAGCGGCAGGAGCATTTCCCAAAATAACATTTCCCGAAGCATCCAATGATAATACTTTGGTGGGTGTTGCCGAGACCGTTGTACCAGAATTTAAGTTGTTGAATTTCAGACCACTAACACCTGCCGTGGGAGCTGTAATATTAAGCCCAGGGGCAATGGTCATGGGTTGTTGAGCCTTTGTGATAGAATAAAAACTAACAAGAAGTGTGAGTGATAGTAATATTTTTTTCATGATAAATTGTGTCTTTTATTTTTGATGATTCAAAATTAGAAACACGAATCCTATCATTTTTTATCACTTCACGAAACGTACTCACAAACACATGAACCGTATGTTTGGATTCATAAATGGTTTTGAGTATTTTTGAATTGTATGTAGGCTTTTAGCTTTTAGCTATTGGCTGGGAAACAATAGTCTTAAAATCAGATTATTAGCCAAATGAACGTGCCAACCAGCCAAACGCTAATTGCCAAAAGCCAACAGCCCAGAACCACACACTAAAACAATTTCTCTTTATGACTCTCAACGCCATCATTGTGGATGACGAACCCGCAGCACGCTCGATGCTCAGACAAATTATCACGGAACATTGTCCAATGATAAACTTGATTGACGAAGCCCCCGACGTGAAATCTGCCGTGAAAATCATCAATAACCACACCATTGACCTTGTATTTTTGGACATCGAAATGCCCGAAGAAAACGGTTTTGCTTTGTTTGAATACTTCAATCAACCCACTTTCGAGACTATTTTTTGTACGGCTTATTCCGAATATGCCCTGCGTGCTTTTGAGGTTTCGGCAGTGGATTATATCCTCAAACCCATCAGTATTTCAAAGGTAATTTTGGCGGTGGAAAAAGCCATAAAATTGGTGGGACAAAATCAGATTATTCAGCGAGTGAATGTTTTGAAGGAGAATTTGAGTGTGAGTAAACTCCAAAAAATTGCCCTCCCGATGGCAGATAGCCTTGTTTTCGTACAATTGGAAGATATTTTTTTCTTTGAAGCCGATGGTTCATATACCCACGTAGTAACACAAGCGGGGAAGATTTTAGTCAGTAAGAAAATCAAGGAATTTGACGAATTATTATCCAATGATAATCGCTTTTATAGAATCCATCGTTCCTATCTCATCAATACCCACCAAATCCAGAAATACAACAAAAAAGACGGAGCCATGATTGAATTCGCCAATGGTTTCAGCACGCCCGTTGCCCGTGAGAAAGTGAAAGAATTTGATGAGTTTATTGCGGGGGTGCGGGTGTGATTTTGTCTGGGCGACCCCGTCTGAATTTGGATTCGTGGGATTTATGGGTTTTTTGGATTAAAGTTCGTAGGAAATCCAAAAAATCCATAAATCTGACGAA
>JAYUOX010000045.1:0-49723 GCA_043760595.1 Cytophagales bacterium | reverse complement strand
AAAGAATACGGTGAGAAATTATCGGAAGGTAATAAATCTGCCATCGAAAATGCTTTGACAGGCTTACGTTCTGCCCACGCCTCACGTGATGCAGGAGCAATTGACACTGCATTGGAAGCCTTGAACACCGCTTGGGCGGCAGCATCGACTGAGATGTACGCACAAACAGGAGGTCCACAAGACGGACAACCAATGGGCGACAACGGAGGACAAACGGCTGATGCAGGTTCGTCTTCACAAGCGGAAGATGTGCCTTTTGAGGAGGTTAAGTAATTTGATTAAAAGCCCTTGGAATTGTATTCCGAGGGCTTTTTCTCTTTAAATTTAAAAATCTAATTATGAATATTAAGTGGGATATTAATCAATTCTTCGAAAATAGAAAAACATTATTGTTTTTTAAAATTCTCATATCTGTTATTGTTTTAACAACAATTTCTTATGTTTTTTATTTATCTGTGAATGGAAAGCACAATAAGTTTTCGGTAATTGAAACAAATATTCCAGAAGTAGCTGTGGATTTTTTAAAAATAAGAAAAGATACTATTTTAGTTATAAATACAAAAAATGAGTTGAATATAAATCAAAATATAGGGGATATAGTAATTGGTACAAAAGAAACGATAAATACAAACAGATGACAAGATGTTATTTTTTAATGTTTTTAATGAGTAACTGTGGATGTATTTTTGCTCAAAATTCACTTACAGTTAAACGAAATAATGGTGATATTGTTAATAAAAAAACTGTTGTAAACAATTTCGATAAAAACAAGAAGAGTATTTTCCCAATCTTGGCGACGATGGTTGATAGTAAAAATAGATGTGCATACTATTATGTAAGCAAAACCCTTGATACTTCAAAAGTAACGATTAACATAAAAAATTATGGTGAAAGAACCGCAATAAATCTAAATGATATTTCTGTAATTTTTTATGAATATAAAAATAATATTTATTTTGCACCACTCCCCCCTTCTGCCATAAATGATGAATTCATTTTACCACCTAATGAAGGCTACTTTATTGCTTCAACTACCAATTTTAAAGAAAGGGTTAATTTGGTAGATATAAATTGGTACTATTATTATGGGATTTCTTACCAAGATATAGCATCAAAGAAAATATATTCAATGCACAAAATATATTCAATTTCAAATCCAAAAAATGAATCTGAAATGACCGAGGTAAATCGTGAAGTTTTTAATAACCTTAAAATAAAGCTTAAAGAAAAAAAATTATGGCTTTAAATTCTTGTAATCACTTGAAAAATTCGAGTACGAGAGTGAAGCGTACCCTAACATCACATATATTCCCTTGGTTGGTAGAACCTCTCCGTCCCGTGGCTCGGTGTCCTCACCAGTCAACTTGCGAAAGCAAAAACCCGAACTTCAATATTCATAATTAATTGATAATCAAATACTTGTGATGCTGTCGCAAGTTGTCTGGTGGAGACACCAGCCACGGAATCAAAATCATATTGGGCGAAAATTTGTAAATAAAAAACTAAATAAAACTGTTTATGATTGCACTATGTAAAAACTGTGGATTAGTGTTTAAATCCAGAATGTTTTCTTTTAAAGGAAGTACAAACGTAACTATTAGTGATGTTGGCGAGCCTTGCCCTAATTGTGGATACACAGCCAGTCTACTTGATGGTACATTTGATTTTGATGAGAATGGAAATGCGGTATTGGTTTCTGGTCCGCCACTTACAAGTACTATTGTGAAAGCCTTAAAGGATTTGGTTTTAAAAGCTAAACAAGAAAATTTTACACCGCAAAAATTTATTGAAGAGGCGAATAGTATAAGCCCAGAAGCTGGAAGTAACTTAGCAAAGCTTGTCCCCAATAGCTTCGCAGACATTATAGCTTTCTTCGTGCTTATATTAAGCATACTTACTTATATTGAAAACAAACAAACAAAACCCGAAGTTATAAATAATTTTAAAGTCGAAAATAATTATTATACAGATGTAAAACAGTTGAAATCTGATAATAAAGCTGTGAAAAAAGTAAAAACGCAAAAAAAGAAAAAGATAAAGATAAAAAGAATGCTATAAGCTATTAATGCCGTTGTTGGTGTTCCAAGTCCGTGTGCCGCTGTTACGTGTTTTCCACCAACAACACTTGCGGCAGCACCTTGGGCAGAAGTATTGAAATGCCATCCAAGATATTCCAAAAGCCAAAAATGCCTTCAATTCAACAATTAAGGGCATTTTTTTTGTTTGTCTAAAATGAGGTTTTTACATTATTTCCAGTATTTTTGCTACATGAAACCACAAAATAAAAAACGTCAAGCCAATCAATACGATAAAATTTTTAAAGAGAACATTGAATCGGACTGCCGAAGCAGCCGTAATTTCAAGTATTATGCAAAATGTGTTGGAAATTACAGCTACTTCGATGGAAGAACTACCCGATGATATTCAGCATACCAAAGAACGTAAACCTGATGTACTCAAAAAAGTAACTGATATTTCCTTGGTCGGTAGAACCACTCCGTCCCATGGCACGGTGTCCTCACCTGACATCGTGCGAAAGCAAAATCCCGAACTTTCATATTCGTAATTAATTGATAATCAGATATTTGTATTGCTTACGCACGATGTCTGGTGAGGATACCAGCCATGGAGAAAAACGGGGCAAAATCCCGAACTTTCATATTCGTAATTAATTGATAATCAGATATTTGTATTGCTTACGCACGATGTCTGGTGAGGACACCAGCCACGGAGAAAGGAATGTAGCTTTTTTGGTAGAACGAAAAAAAGAGCAAATAAAATTTGTGTCATACCTTTTACAAGAAGGAACTAAAACTCTTAACCAAATCGCTGATATTGCAGGAGTCACTGTAAGTTTTGTTAAATCTGTAAAACAAAAACTTGCTGTAAATTAAAAATACCATTCAAGATATTCCAAAACCCAAAAATGCCCTTAATCCAACGATTAAGGGCATTTTTTTTGTTTATCATAAATTTAGTATTTTTTGCCGTTGTTGATCTTCCATTTGGGCAATAAATTAAAGTACTGTTGTGCGGTACTTTTTACTGAAACGCACAATCCCACAACTCGGTTAAGTAAGATTTAGAAATTTAGTTTGAAACGCCCTCGGATTTAGTTCTGAGGGCGTTTTTTAAACCACTCATGACCAAATATGAATGTATAAAGAAGCCCCTCAGTAAATTACCGAGAGGCTATGTTTTAGTGGTTTGGTAGTTCTAACTTTTTTAACGGAAATAGCACAAAAATTATACCATCATCAACGTATATACATGAATCTTAGAAAAGTATTTTAGGTATTATTTCAAGAAATTCTCTCGAAATTTATTTCATTAATAGAATAAATCCAATTTTAGCCCTTATTTATTTTTAACTAAACCGCCTAAAAACGTATCTTTGTAATCTTGTTGTTCTCAAAACAATAGAAACAATCTTTACTTTCAACAATTTTAACCGTTTAATTTTCAGGAATACCACTTTTAATCCTGACCATTAAACACAACAAACCCTTAATTTAAACAAATGAATAACATCGTTTACTTAGTACCAATCTTTGGTGTAATAGGCTTACTGTACACCTTTATCAAATTCAATTGGGTTTCTAACCAACCCGCAGGAACTCCAGAAATGCAAAAACTCTCAGGCTACATTGCCGACGGTGCTATTGCCTTTTTGAAAGCAGAATGGAAAGTTTTAGCTTACTTTGCTATCCCCACTGCTATTTTATTGTTCTGGTTAGGTTCTGACGAAGGAACACCCGAACACCCAATCCACTCATCTCCTCTTATTGCTGTTGCTTTCTTAATTGGAGCATTTTTGTCAGCTCTGGCAGGATATATCGGTATGAAAGTAGCTACAAAAGCCAACGTTCGTACTGCGGAGGCTGCTCGTACATCTTTATCAAAAGCACTTAATGTATCTTTTACGGGTGGTTCGGTAATGGGAATGGGCGTTGCTGGTTTGGCGGTTTTAGGACTTGGTGGTTTGTTCATCGTTTTCTATAACTTGTTTGCCAAAGATCTGCCTTTGACTTCGGACGAAATGAAAAAAGCCATTGAAGTATTGGCTGGATTCTCTTTGGGGGCTGAATCAATCGCCCTTTTTGCCCGTGTGGGTGGAGGTATTTATACAAAAGCTGCCGACGTAGGAGCTGACTTAGTAGGTAAAGTAGAAGCGGGTATTCCAGAAGATGATGTTCGTAACCCTGCAACCATTGCCGATAACGTAGGTGATAACGTAGGTGATGTAGCAGGAATGGGAGCAGATTTGTTTGGTTCTTATGTTGCTACTATTTTGGCAACAATGGTTTTAGGTCAGGAAATTAGCGTGATTGACAAATTCAACGGTTATTCTCCAATTTTATTGCCAATGATGATTGCAGGTGCAGGTTTATTGGCTTCTTTGGTTTCAACTTTATTTGTTCGTATCAAAGGAGAAGATTCATCTGTTCAAAATGCTTTGAATATCGGAAACTGGGCTTCTATCGGTATTACATTAGTTGCTTGTTATTTCTTAGTTATTTATATTTTGCCAGAAGGAGACATTACTCTACGTAGCACAACCTTCAATAGAATGGATGTGTTTTATGCCATCATCGTAGGTTTAATAGTGGGGACTTTAATGTCAATCATTACAGAATATTATACCGCAATGGGTAAACGCCCAGTAATGTCAATTATCGAAAAATCAGGCACAGGACACGCTACTAACATCATTGGTGGTTTGGCAGTGGGTATGGAATCTACGGTTTTGCCAATTTTGACATTGGCAGCTGGTATTATTTTCTCATATCATTTTGCAGGAATTTACGGAGTTTCGATTGCGGCAGCAGGAATGATGGCAACAACAGCAATGCAGTTAGCGATTGATGCTTTCGGACCAATTGCTGATAATGCAGGTGGAATCGCTGAAATGTCTCAATTACCCGCTGAGGTTCGTGAGCGTACAGATAATTTGGATGCAGTAGGTAACACAACAGCGGCAACGGGTAAAGGATTTGCGATTGCTTCGGCGGCTTTGACTTCATTAGCTTTGTTTGCAGCATTTGTGGGTATTGCAGGAATTGACTCAATTGATATTTATAAAGCCCCTGTTTTGGCAGGATTGTTTGTGGGTGGAATGATTCCATTTATTTTCTCAGCTTTATGTATTTCAGCCGTTGGAAAAGCTGCAATGGAAATGGTAAACGAAGTTCGTCGTCAGTTCCGTGAGATTCCTGGAATTATGGAATATAAAACTGAACCAGAATACGAAAAATGTGTGGCTATTTCAACAGAAGCCTCAATTAGACAAATGATTTTGCCAGGAGCAATTGCCTTAATTACACCTGTATTGATTGGTTTTGGATTTAAAAATGTTTTTCCATTAACTTCTTCCGCAGAAATTTTGGGGGGTGTTTTGGCTGGTGTAACGGTTTCAGGAGTTTTGATGGGAATTTTCCAATCAAATGCTGGTGGTGCTTGGGATAACGCTAAAAAATCTTTTGAAAAAGGTGTAATGATTGATGGCGTAAAATACAAAAAAGGTTCAGAGCCTCACAAAGCCGCCGTTACGGGAGATACCGTTGGTGATCCATTTAAAGACACTTCTGGTCCTTCAATGAACATTTTGATAAAATTAATGTCAATCGTTTCATTAGTGATTGCTCCATATATTGCCGTAGATTCGACGGCTAAAAAAGCGATGGAAGGTGTAGCTGTTGAAACAATGACTTCACAATCAACTACCGAATTACCAGTTTCTGACGGTATCAAAAACTTAGGTGCTAAATTAGACAAAGCTCTTTCCTCTGGTGTCACGTTGAATATTCCTGAAAATGGAATTGAAAATAACTTGTTGAAATTTATCGAAGACCCAAATTCAGTAATTGATAAAAAGACATGGTTTGATTTCGATAGATTGACTTTTGAAACAGGTAAATCAACTTTGAAACCTGAATCAGCAGAGCAATTGAAGAATATTTCTGAAATTTTGAAAGCATATCCAAACGTAACCGTTAAGTTAGGTGGATATACTGATAATACTGGTGGTGCGAATGCAAACTTGAAATTATCAGGTGATAGAGCTTCAACAGTGAAAGCTGAATTGGTGAAATTAGGCATCACAGACGCTCGTTTAGAATCAGAAGGTTACGGACAAGAAAAACCAGTAGCTACTAATGATACCGAAGAAGGACGTGCTGCCAATCGTAGAATTTCTATACGGGTGAATAAAAAGTAAAATATTTTGAACGTTTGAATTTTAATCATAAGAAAGGGTTAGCAAATTAATTTGCTAACCCTTTCTTATGATTAAAATTGAAGCAATGAAAATCTACTAAACAACCATTTTATTCTTCGGAACAAACCTTAACGGGGCAAAATCACCTGAACGCTCATGGTCATATTCCAAGAAAAAAGCATATATTTTGATTATAATTTTTAATTCATTCCCAACAACCAAACCATTCCCCACATTAACCCAAAACTTATCAATAGTGAAATATTTAGCATCGTCCCTGCAATTCTGGAATCATAGCCCAATTCGTCAGAAAAGGGTAAAATAGTTAGTCCAATGGGCATTAATACGCAAAGCATAAGGACATTTTTCATCAACGGTGAACCAGTACTTATGAATAAAAATATCCCAAATACTACTAATAATCCAATGATTACCCTGATAAGTATCACCTTTGAAATGGCAGTCATCAACTTTTTATCCAATTCAAAACTCAAATAAATACCCATCAACAATAAGACTAATGGCTTGTTCCCGACGGCTAAAACATTCAAAAACTCGGAACAAATGGTAGGTAGTTTGAAATTGGCAATATTTATGATTAAGCCTAAAATAATTCCTAAAACAGGAGGTAACCTGAATATTTTTTTAAGTATTTGTTTGACGTTAGTATGGTCTTTTTTATTGGTCGAGAAATAAGTACCAATGGAATAAATTACCCCAAAAACGATAAAAGTATTCCCAATGTCAAACATGACCGCATAAACCATTGCCTGTTTGCCAAAAAGTCCTTCGATAATTGGAAAACCAAATAAGCCACTATTAAAACCTCCTAAACCCATTGTTAGGACACCTCTTATTGCATTTTCGTAGTTAGAAAACCAAATCCAAGCAATTGAAAGCATTGATAAACCCACTATAACCGCAAAAATTGGAATATAAATTAAGGATAATTCCAATTTTACACTTGACGTAGAAACTATCATCAAGGCGGGAAAGGTGGTGTGCATCAAAAATTTAGAAATAACTTTCCCATCTTTTTCAGTTACGAAATTGAATTTTTTGAGAAAATACCCTAACAAAATGATAACGAGTGTTGTAATGAAAACTTGATTAGTTTGGGTCATTTCTTTTTAATTTTTAAATAAACCACAATTTACTTAAATTCAATTCCCCCATAATGAACTTGCCAAATAACGCTTGGACGAAAATTTGACTTATAATCTGCCGTCGTGTCCAGTGATTTGAAAAGCGGGTAGAAAGAAAAATTTCGACTCGTTGAAGTAATATTTATTCAAACTCTTAATCCGTTAAGATTTCCCTTTTTCAAGAAATAGACTTTCGCAGGAAGCATAGTCAAACTCATCTAAATCAGAGGATTTGAGGACGGATATTTTTTGTTTTTGCCTATTTTCATTTCAACCTCGCAACCATTATCCCTGTTTGGCTTTTATTTTTAGCCAAATATTCCGCTAAAGGCTTATCCGTTACCATGACTCTTTTGAAATCAGAGGAAGCATGGAGCAGGTAAACCCTTTTATCTTGTAATCGGATGGCAAAACCTTCGTGGGTCATATCCAAACCATCAATGTTTGTTGTAATACCTATGATGTCTCCATTCAGAAATTGATTTTCAATACTTTTGACTTTCGATTTTGGAATATAAGTAAAACTCTGCCCGCTTATTTTTTCTTCTAATTTTTGTATTTTTTCTTGAAGTGAAGTATTACTCGAAAATGGATATTTATTCCAATGTGAACTCATAAAATTGACGTTTTTTTTCCACTCTATACCGCCCATACTTGGCGTAATGTCTTCTAATAATCCATCCTGAGCGTGTGTATAAAGCCAATCTGAGAAATAATGAATGCGTGAATCATACCCTTTTATTGTGCCTTTGTTGTAATATCTCAATCGTTTGAGATAGGATTTAAACTTATCATAAGAAATATCATTTTTCCGATACGTTAATCCCATCGCAATACAAGTCTCTACATAAGTTGAACAATCAAAATCTCGCAGATTTATTACTAATTTTTCCGTAGAATTACCTTCCAAAGTATGGGCTTTGTAGGGTCTATTCAAAAAACTTTTGGCAATATTCAACGTAAAATCATCCAAAGCTACTCCCTGTGCGTTTTGGATTTTACGGTTAAATATTTCTTCGTCAGATTCTTTTTGGAACGGTTTTGAGTTGAGGTTTCCGTTAAGCAAAACCAGAAAGAAAGTAAAATAAAACGCCTTGCAAGTCTTGATTTGACTTGCAAGGCGTTTTGAAATTGATTGAAATTTTGAATTAAGCATAAGTCGTTTTTTGTTCTTTTACAAACATAACGGCTAATGCACCTAAAATCATAAATATTCCAGAAAAAATAATTCCATATATTGGATTTCCACCGTAAACATATTTGATTAACAATCCTCCGAGTAATCCATGTACGATTTGTGGAATTGTAATAAAGAAGTTAAATATTCCCATATAAATTCCCATTTTATTGATTGGAATCGCATTCGCTAAAATTGCATAAGGCATCGCCAAAATACTTGCCCATGCCATTCCTACTCCAACCATACTATATTTTAACATCTCAGGGTCTGAAATAAAATAGATTGAGAAAAAACCAATTGCACCACAAATAAGTGAAAAACTATGAGTTCCTTTCTTTCCAATTTTACTTGCAATCCAAGGTAAACATAGTGCATATATTGCTGAAACTATATTCTGAATACTGAAAATGTACCCAACCATATTTCCCGCTTTATTGAAAAGTTCAGACGATTTATCTGTCAGTGCTGTACCATAAACATGGTGAGCAATTGCAGGAGTAGTATAAAGCCACATTGAAAATAAGGCAATCCAAGAGCAAAATTGCACTAATCCTAATTGCTTCATTTCAGAAGGCATATTTTTAAAAGAAGAAATAATCTCAGTAAAACCTTGCGTATTGTGGGTTTCAGGCTCAAATCCCATTTCTTGTCTTTCCTTCGGAGAGTATTCTTTTGTAGATAGCACAGTCCATAAAATTGCTATTACAAAAATAAAAGCACCTACATAAAAACTATAAATCAAATTATCTGGAACATGACCTTTTTCGGCAGTTGCTGAAACACCGTAATCAGCTAACCATTTAGGTAATGCAGAACCAATAACAGCCCCAACACCAATCAAAAAAGTTTGTACTGAAAAGCCAAGTGTATTTTGCTCTTCTGGTAAATTATCCGCTACTAATGCCCTAAATGGTTCCATTGCCACGTTAAATGAAGCATCCATAAACATCAAGATACCAGCACCGATAAAAATTAGTGGTAAAAATGCAGAAACTAAATTTGCATTGGGCATCATTACTAAACAAGCCGCAGCCAATAGTGCACCTATCAAAAAGAAAGGTTTTCTACGTCCAAATCGTCCCCAAGTTTTATCGGAATAATATCCAATAATGGGCTGTACAATCATTCCAGTTAATGGTGCAGCCAACCAAAAAAGTGAAAGATTTTCTAAGTCAGCACCATAAGTTAAAAGTATCCTTGACGCATTTCCCGTCTGCAAAGCAAAGCCGAACTGAATACCCAAGAAACCCATACTCATGTTAATAATCTGACCAAGGCTTAATCGGGGTTTATTTATTTGATTCATAAAATTTTGGTTAATGGATTAGCACGGAAATTACTGTTTTTTCTCCAAAATTTCATATATAACCACTGAATTTGGGGAAATTTTTAATGGAATCGCCTTTTCAGCCTCAAAAGTAATTTGATTTTTCTGATTAAATTTCCCTTTTAATTGTAGCTTCCCCATTGTTGGTAAACCCATCGCATTGAACGCCCCTTCTGGAATATTTAGGTTAATTTCCTGTTGTTTGGCATTATTAAAATTACAAACAAACAATAATTTTTGCTTACCCGTATGTCTCAAATAACTATAAACCTTCTTTTTGTCATACTCTTCCCCTTGCACGTACTGCAAATCGTAAAATTCACCGTATTTGACGGCATCCGAAGTATTGACAAATTTCAATAAATCGCTATAAAACTCCCGTAAATATTTTTGGTTTGAGGTTAATTTCCCACCATCAAATTTCCCATCATTCATCCAAGCTTGATGAGATTTTACACCCCAAAAATCGAACATCGAAGTTCGGTCATCTGCCTGATTGAACCCCTCCTTATCATCGGCTGATTCTCCGACTTCTTGTCCAAAATAAATCATTACGGGTCCTGTGTGAAGCGTAGCCGTTACCACCATCGCAGGAATTGCGGCGAATGGATCGCCTTTCGCAAATGACGGTGTATTAATACGTACTTCATCGTGATTCTCTAAAAAACGGAGCATATTTTGTGAAATATCGCCCGATTCGTTTTGCCAAACTTTGGTAATATCTTCGACTGTTGCTTCGGGTTTTTGCTCAACCAAACGTCTTAACGCATCGTATAAGCCTACTTTATCGTACAAATAATCAAATCCGCCTACTTTTATGTAATTATGATACTCTTTTGGATTATAAATTTCTGCAATAAAAATAGTCTTGGGATAATCAATTCTAACCTCTTCGGTGGCATATTTCCAAAACTCAACTGGCACCATTTCAGCCATATCACAACGGAATCCATCAACGCCTTTGGATGCCCAATATTTTAAAATCCCAACCATTTTTATCCAAGTTGGAGGTACTGGATAGAAGTACGTTTTTCGTCCGTGTTGAATATCCACGCCATAGTTCAATTTGGCAGTTTCAAACCAATCATCAATACTTGGTTTTGGAGAGAAAACATCGTTTCCAGAGACTTTGGCGGGTTTTTCTACATAAGGAGCATCCGCTTTTACGGGAGGATTAACACCCAACGGGATTTGAAATTGAGTTTTGGGTAAATAATAAAAATTATTGTAAGCAGCAAAAGGCTTGGTTACATCATCATCTTCCCCAAAATCTTTGATACTCGAAGGTTTCATGTCAGAATGGTAAACCCGTGCCAAATGATTAGGCACAAAATCCATGACAACTTTTAATCCGTTTCGATGTACACGACCCACCATTGACTCAAATTCCTGTATTCTTTTTTCTGGATTTGTTGCAAAAAATGGGTTTACATCATAATAATCTTTTATGGCAAATGGAGAGCCACAACGCCCTTTTACCACGTCTGGATGGTCTTTTGGGATGCCAATAGAAGTCAAATCTTCCATCGTGGCGTGTTCTATCAAGCCTGTCATGTATAGATGCGAGTACCCAAATTGTTTAAGTTTTTGGAGAGCTAAATCATTAATATCTTTGAATTTTGTAACCCCATTTTCCTCCGCCGAACCATTTTCTTTATTTGTCGTATTTTTGTTTCCCCACAAATGAAACATCATTTGATAGACTACCAATTTATCATTTTTAGGACTCATAGATTTTTTTGATGAAGGATTGTTATTATCTGTTGTGTTTGACTTGGCGGTTGTATCTTTTGAGGAATTTGTGGTGTTCATTGGCACTTTTGGACTTGTTTTGTTTGTGGATTCTTTTTCCGAATTTAATTTTCTATCGGTTGTGGAATTTTGAGAAGATTTATTAGAATTGCTCTTTACATTTGATTTACTTGGATTATTTTTATCCTTTTCGTTTTGACCTTTTTTGGGGTTTTGAGATTGAGAAAAAATTATCAATGGACTTAACAAATACATTAAAATAATGAATTTGAAGAATATTTTACGATACATTTTATGTGTTGTTGTGGATAAAAGCGAGTTTCATGTTATATTATTCTTCAAAAGTAAGCATCATTTTTCTATGATAAAATAATGGTATTGCTTTATTTTGGTTTTTAGATTTTTTGAGGTGTTGGGTTTTAGGTATTAGGGGTTAGAAAAAAGGGTGTATTTTTAGTCAAAATGTTAATAACTTTGTACAACTAAAACCTAAAACTCAACCCCTAAAATCTAATTTTCCAATAACCAACCGTACACAAACAATGAAAAAATTTCTTAAATTATGGCTTGCAATTTATTCTATTGCAACAACTTCTTTACTCTTTGCCCAAACACCTTCCATTCAGCGGATTAATCCTACCAATTGGTACGTTGGCATGAAAAACACTAAACTCCAACTATTAGTTTACGGTAAAAACATCAATGATTGTGAAGTAAAAATCAATTATTCAGGCGTTACGCTTGAAAAAATCAACAAAGTTGAAAATCCCAATTATCTTTTTTTAGACTTGAATATTGCCCCTACTACCAAGGCTGGACAAATGGATATTGAACTTTCAAAAACGATTCAAGTCCAAAAAGGAAAGAAGAAGTTTATTGACCAAATTATCAAAATTACTCAACCTTATCAATTGATGGCTCGCACCCAGAAGCTGCAAACGATTGACTCTAAGGACTTTATCTATCTTATTCTACCCGACAGATTCTCAAATGGCGACCCGTCCAATGATAAATTTGCGGATATGGCAGACCCCGAATCTGATAGAGCAAAACCATTTCTACGTCATGGTGGAGATTTATTAGGCATTCAAAACCACTTAGATTATTTTACAGAATTGGGCGTAACTACGCTTTGGTTGAATCCTGTAATCGAAAATAATCAACCACAAACTGACGAAGGCGGTGCCATGCGTTCAGCTTATCACGGTTACGGTTTTACCGACCAATATAACGTGGACAGACGTTTGGGGGGTAATGAAGCCTACAAAAAATTAATCGAAGCGGCTCACGCAAAAGGTCTCAAAGTTATACAAGATGCCGTTTATAATCATGTGGGAATCAATCACTGGATTTTGAAAGATATGCCCATGAAAGATTGGTTGAATCAGTGGGACAGATACACTAATACTTCTTATCGTGATGAACCTGTCGTGGATATTGTTCACGGTAATAAATCAGATTTTAAAGTGATGCAAAACGGTTGGTTTGTGCCTTTTTTGCCAGATTTGAACCAAAAAAATCCTTACGTAGCCAATTATTTAATTCAGCACGCCCTCTGGACGGTTGAATATTTTGGAGTCGATGGTTGGAGAATTGATACTTATCAATACAATGATTTACCTTTTATGAATCGTTGTAATGATGCCCTCACGGCTGAATATCCAACTATGTTCATCACGGGCGAGAATGCAGTTTCAAATATTTATTCGCAAGCATATCATGTTAAAAACAACATTAATTTACCTTTTAAAGCAAATTTACCTTCGCCCAACGATTTTGTACTTGAAGGAGCGATTTTGGAGGGATTAAACCAAAATTTTGATTGGGGAAAGGGTTTTAATAAAATTTATTCAGTTTTATCAAATGATGCTTTGTACCAAGACCCAAATCTAAATATGACCTTTTTGGACAACCACGACCACGATAGATTTTTCTCAATCATGGGTGAAGATATGAATAAATACAAATTAGGCGTAGGTTTCCTTCTAACAACTCGTGGCGTTCCTCAATTATATTATGGTACTGAAAATTTGACCAAAAACTTCAAAAATCCATCGGATGCGGAGGTACGCAAAGACTTTGAAGGCGGTTGGGCAGATGATAAAGTCAATAAATTTATGGCTTCGGGAAGAACAGAAAAAGAAAACGAAGCCTTTAATTTTGTAAAAAAACTCGCCAATTATCGTAAATCAAGCGAGGCTTTAATGATGGGCAAATTGACTCAATATCTGCCAATGGATGGAATCTACGTATATTTTAGACATACAAATGATAAATTCGTGATGGTTATTATGAGTCAAAACAAAGAAGACCGTAATCTTGACACCAATCGTTTTATGGAAAATATTAACGGATTTACTTTTGCAAAAAATGTAATGTCAGATGCCTTAATTTCAGATTTAAAAACCTTAAAAATACCAGCAAATTCATTTACTATTTTAGAATTACAGAAGTAGGTGTTAGGTTTTTGGGGTTAGGTTTAAGTTATTTCTACCTAAAACCTAAAACCAAACACCTAAAACCTTAAAAAATGAAAAAAACAAAAGCCTGCATATTCGACCTTGATGGTGTAATCGTGGACACCGCAGTATATCACTTCCAAGCATGGAGGCGTTTAGCTAACGAATTAGGGTTCGATTTTACTGAACATCAAAACGAACAATTGAAAGGAATTTCCAGAATGGAATCCTTGGAATTAATCCTCAAATGGGGAAATGTAAGTCTTTCTGATGAAGAAAAACTCAACTGGGCAACTCGTAAAAATACTTGGTATTTGGAATTAGTTAAACAAATGACTCCCAACGAAGTATTAAAAGGAGTACCCGAATTTTTGCAAAGTTTACGAGAAAATAACATCAAAATCGCCTTGGGTTCAGCCAGTAAAAATTCAAGATTAATTCTCGAAAAAATCAATATGATTGAATATTTTGATGCCATAATTGATGGAAACGATATTACAAAAGGCAAACCAGACCCGCAAGTATTTCTCTTAGGAGCAAGTGCAACTAACTGTAAACCAGAGAAATGTGTAGTTTTTGAGGATGCTTTGGCAGGTGTCCAAGCGGGAAAAGCGGGAGGAATGAAAGTCATAGGCGTAGGTGATGCTACAATCTTGACCGAAGCTGATTTTGTCATCAAAGGTTTTGAAGAGATGACAATTGATAGATTATTTTAAACGAAAAAACACCTTAGCACAGCAAGGTGTTTTTTCGTTTTTGGAGTAAATTTGCTATTAGAACATTTACCATTTTTGGGGTTAGGATAGTATTAAGTCATAAGTATCAAGTCTTAAGAAAAAAACATCAGACTCAATTCCTCGTTTTTTTCTTGAGACTTCGGACTTAATACTTAAGACTTCCCACCTCATTTATAAACAAACATGAAAAACTATCTAAAACACGATGAATGGTGTATCATTGAGGATGGATTCCACCGTGAGTTCAATGAAATCACTGAATCGGTATGTTCGTTAGGAAACGGACGCATGGGGCAAAGGGGCAATTTTGAGGAGAGTTTTACGGGAAAAACACTCCAAGGAAACTACGTGGCGGGAGTTTATTATCCAGATAAAACTCGTGTGGGTTGGTGGAAAAATGGTTATCCAGAATATTTTGCCAAAGTACTCAATGCAGCCAATTGGATAGGAATAAAAGTTGAAATTGAAGAAGAAATATTAGACCTTAATACTTGTGAAGTCTCTGATTTTCAACGTGTTTTGAATATGAGAGAAGGTTATCTACACCGTACTTTCGTTGCTACATTACCCTCTGGAAATCAAGTAAAAATTGATTCAAAAAGATTAAATTCTATCGTCGATGACGAGTCGGGCGTGATTCGTTATTCGATAACTCCTTTAAACTTTGATGGCAAAATCATCCTCACTCCTTTTGTGGACGGAGACATCAAAAATAAGGATGCTAACTACGATGAAAAATTTTGGGAGGAAGTTCAAAAAGAGACCGCTTTTGCAGAAGGTTATGTAGAATTAGTAACCAAGAAAACAGGCTTCCATGTGATAACAGGGCAACGTTTTGAGGTATTTCAAAATGGTCAACCTATTGATTTTCAGAGCCTTCCAATCAAAGCTGAGAAATATGTAGCCAGTCAAGTAACCTTGAATGTAAACAGAAATGAGGAAACAGTTTTAGTAAAATACGCCTGTAATCTTTCTTCTGAAAACCATAAAATTGAAGATTTATTAACAAAATCAAAGGCTTATTTGAAGAGAATTTCTGAAAAAGGATTTGAAAAAATGCTTTTGGAACAGGCTGAAAAATGGGCTTCAAAATGGGAAATGAACGACATCGTGATTGAAGGTGATGTAGCTGCTCAACAAGGCATTCGTTTTAATATTTTTCAGATGAATCAAACTTATACGGGTGAGGATTCACGTTTAAATATTGGTCCAAAAGGCTTTACTGGAGAAAAATATGGTGGCTCAACATATTGGGACACCGAGGCATATTGCATTCCATTTTATTTAGCTACTGCCGACCAACAAGTTTCTCGTAACTTATTGATTTACAGATGGAAACAATTAGGAAAAGCCATCGAAAATGCTCAGAAATTAGGTTTCAAAGATGGTGCTGCCCTCTATCCAATGGTTACCATGAATGGCGAAGAATGCCATAATGAATGGGAAATTACTTTTGAAGAAATCCATCGAAACGGAGCAATCGCCTATGCTGTTTATGACTATGTAAATTATACAGGAGACAAAAAATATTTGGCAGAATACGGTTTTGAAGTACTTTTGGGTATTGCCCGTTTCTGGTCGCAAAGAGTTAATTGGTCTGAAAATAAGCAACAATACGTAATGTTGGGAGTAACTGGACCAAACGAATACGAGAATAACGTCAATAATAATTGGTACACCAACTACTTTGCCGTTTGGTGTATGAAGTACTTGATGGAGGTTTCGGAATACATAAAGTCTTTTGATTCAGCACGTTATAATGAATTATCTTCATTAACAAACTTAAATGAGAATTTTGAATTCTCTAAATTCAACCACATTGTTGACAATATGTATTTGCCTGAGAGTAAAGAGTTGGGCATTTTCTTACAACAGGATGGTTTTCTGGATAAAGAATTAATCAAAGTAAAAGACTTAGATATTGCAAATCGTCCTATCAATCAAAAGTGGTCTTGGGACAGAATTTTGCGTTCATGTTTCATCAAACAAGCGGACGTTTTACAAGGAATGTATTTCTTTGAAGATGATTTTGATATTGAATCCTTGAAGAGAAATTACGACTTCTACGAACCCATGACCGTTCATGAATCATCTTTGAGTCCTTGTGTTCACTCAATTATCGCCGCCAAATTGGGCGATAAAGCTCGTTCTTATGAGTTCTACAATCGTGCAGCCCGTTTGGATTTGGATGACTACAACAACGATACCGAAGACGGTTGTCATATTACCTCAATGGCTGGTACGTGGATGTCGCTTGTGAAAGGATTTGGTGGAATGAGAGTCAGAAATGGCAAGGTTTATTTTGCTCCTTTCGTTCCAGAAAATTGGACTTCATTTTCATTTAAAGTACGATTTAGTGGAAATCTTTTGAATGTTAAAACTACGGCTGATGAAGTGATTATTGAGAATTTATCGGGAAGTGAGATTTCTATTAATCTTTATGATGAAGAATATATTTTGAAAGAAAAATCAAAAATAAACGTTGAACAACAAGATATTATAATGGCTTGATATAAAATTTAAGGTCTTTTTAGGGAATTTCATCAATGGAAAATCATAAACGATTTTCCATTTTTTTTGTATTTTTGTTCAAAAAAGAGACCATGGCAACTACTATTAATAATCTTTCAGACTTGGATATCACGAATGGTGTATATTCTTATGCCGATTATATAACTTGGAAGTTTGACCAAACCGTTGAGTTAATCAAAGGTAAAATATTACAAATGTCCGCTCCAAGTCGTAGGCATCAGGGTATTTCGTGGAAAATGACATTATTAATTGGTAATCATTTTGCAAAACATCCATGTAGAGCTTATGCAGCCCCCTTTGATGTACGTTTGTATAACAGTCGTAAATCCGCTAAAGTAAATAAAGATGTTTACTCGGTTGTCCAGCCAGATATTTGTATCATTTGCGACCTTGATAAATTTGTCATTTTTCCAGATTTGAAAATAGATTTGAACGAAGTATTTTCAAACTTATAAACAAAAATACCCCAAATTTCTAAAATTTGGGGTATTTTTGTTACCTATAATGTTTTATGCAACACCTTGCTGAACCATTTGAATATCTGGGATTGAAGTATCTTCTAATCCAACACGACCTCTTTCTTTTCTTACAATTCTTGAATATAAACCTACTTCCTGACTAAATAAAAATGTGAACAATAGTTTCACAAATGAAGTATGATATTTAAGATTATCATAAAACTCAGGAGCAGCTGCCTTTAATTTTGGCAAATTATTCCAAGGAATTGAAGGCATATCATGATGTTCGTTGTGATACCCGACGTTCATATTGATACCGTTCAAACCTCCATAGTAACTGTATGTCTCTTGGTTTTGGTCAAGTACCAAATAGTGCTCTTGAATCCATCTTGCTCCGAGCGGATGTAAACCCACCGAAAACATGAAACTCGCTCCCATATAACCTAATGCAGCCCATCCCATTGTGTAAACAAGGATTGCGTTGAAAGCTATTTGACCTACAATGTTCATTACAACCCATTTGTCGATAATGGCTAACTCTAAACAACGGAGTGTTCTAATTGCTTGAAATACAGGGAAAAACAACAGCCAAAGGGCTTTTCCGATAAAATAGTTATTAATTAACTTAGCTTCCCAAGCATCTGGAAGGTCGGCATCTAATTCGTGTACTCCTTGAAAAGCATGATGTTTCAAATGGTAATTTTTGAACGAAATTGCCGTTGGAGCTAATGATGGAAAGTTTGCAATAATACCAGCATAAACATTCCAAGATGGTTTTTTGAAAATAAGATTGTGTGCAGATTCATGGATACAAATGAACAGTGTATGCACAGGAAAAGCCCCTATAAACCACGCAGCTGCCAAAATAGTGTACCATGGTTGATCTTTGACTAAATATGCCATCACTAACTGAATCGACACACAAGCCAAAATCCAAACCGCAGTCATTGGATTTTTGGTAATTAATTTTTTTACTTCTGGGTGAGCTTTTAATATCTCTCTTGTACGAACTCTGTGTGGTTCTACACCCTCTACAATCGTGAAATCTTGTTGATAAGCCATTATAATTTAGTTTGTTATAAGTGAATAAGGATTGTATTGAATCTCAGAATAATCCCACAAATATACTACGAACAGGGCGTTTTATCAATTTGTTTGCTAAATAGTACAATTTTTTAAAAAATATTTTAACACTCGGACATTTAGTAAGCGGTCATTATTTCTTAGTAAATGGTAATGAGTTAATAGGCTGAAATACAGAACTTTGTGGTATAAATAATTAAAATCTTAACTCAATTTGTATCATGAAAAATCAATTTCAATTTCCCAAATTATCAGTTTTAGTTGTGGCAATGTGTTTCTTACTCTCAAATGCTTGTAAAAAAGATGAGCCTGTGGTATCAGTTGATGCGTGTGTTGCCAATGCTGATTTGGTTTCAAAAGCAGCAACAACATTCAGTAGTTCACCGACCAAAACTAACTGTGAGGCTTATCTCGCATCACTGACTAAATATTTGAATAGCTGTCCAGGACTAACCACTGCTCAAAGAGCACAGTTAAATGCTGATATTACTGCAACAAAGTGTCAATAAAAAAAATCCCTCCTAAGTTATTGAGAGGGATAGTTTTTTTTAACCAAACCACCAAGGGTCTTTAACTTCTTGACTATTAATTAAATAAACTTTCTGTTTCATAAATCTTTTGATAGCTGACGGTCCCATTCGAGTACCTCCGATGCCTGACATTTTAAAAGAATTTTTCTCGCCCTCGTGCATTATGGCGGTCAGGGCTGCATCATTTATTGAAACAGCACCACATTTAATCCTGCGAGCAATCTTCATGGCTTCCTCCTCTGTACCCGCAAAAACCGCCCCACTCAATCCATACTGAGTCCCATTTGCCAATTCAATAGCTTCTTCGATGGTCGAAAACATCATTACTGGTAAAATTGGACCAAAAGTTTCTTCAGTCATTATTTTCATATCGTGATTCACATTCGTTAAAACCGTTGGGCGACAGTAAAATCCTCCACCTAATTCTTCGCATTTAGTAACCCCAGCTTTTAAGGTAGCTCCTTTTTTGAAGGCATCTTCTAATTGACTATCAATAATGACAACTTGTTTATCCGAGATTATTGGTCCAATTTGTCCAGAATCCATTGTTGGAAAAGCTAAATTTAATTGATTGGCTTTGCCCACTAATCTTGATAAAAATTGATTGTAAACATTTCTTTGTACATATATTCTTTCAATAGACAAACACGACTGCCCTGCATTAGCAACGCTTCCCCAAAGGATTGCTGAAGTTGCTCGTTCAATATCAGCCGTTTCTGTAACAATTACAGCATCTTTTCCTCCTAATTCCAAAAAAACAGGAATAAAATTATCACAAGCGGCTTGATAAACTTTCTTACCAGTCGCCGTCGAACCCGTAAAACAAATAATATCGGTCAATTTACACAGCTCTGCACCTACTTCTCCCCCACCCTCAATGTAGTTGATAACGTTCAGTAAATCAGGCACTTGATTGATAGTTTTTTGAATTACCTCAATGAATCTTGGGGTAACCTCCGAGGGCTTTACGATAACCGCACTACCTGCCATCAACGCAGGGATGGTATCTATTAAAGACAAAAGTAGTGGAAAATTCCAAGGACTAATCACCCCAACGAGTGGATAAGGTTCAAGCCCTTGTTCTATTTCTAAAAAAGGGATAGAAGATGTTTTTCTTTCGGTTTTTGAGAAAAAATCTCTCGAAATATTAGACCATCTATCAATGGACGAAGCCACTAAATCTACTTCCAAAAGTGTTTCCCATTTTCTGCCCGTGTCCATACAAAGGGCATCAATTAATTCCTCTTTATATTCAGCGACTACTTCTTTCCATGCTTGTAAAGTCTTGATTCTGAACTCAATACCTGATTCTTGCCAAGTAATTTGAGCCTCCCGCATGGCATCAGTTTTAGCTTTTAATTCTTGGGCTGATGGAGGGAATATTTCGTAATAATACTGTCCTGTTCTTGGATTTTTTATTTTCATTTTAGCTGTGAGCTATGAGAAAGGCGTTTTTTATTTGTAACTCAATGTGCCTAAATTTTAAGGTTAAGCATCTCCGATGCTATTTTGACCCATATTTCTTTTCTACAAATGTTATACTTCTCCGAAGTAATTTCCAGGATACGACTTCGGAGAAGTGTAACATTTGTAGAAGTATAAAATAGTAATTCCAGCGTCGGAGACGCTTAACCTTAAAATCTACTTACAATAAAATATAGTTAAATAAAACTCATCACTCAAAGCTATTCATTATTTTTTTAATTACTTCTACTTGTATTTCTACAAAATGTTGTCTTGTAGCTTGTTTTTCTAAAAGTGTATTTGGCGGATAAAAACTGTGATTCTGATAACTCTCGGCATATAATTCAAAACGCTGACGTGCTAAGAGGTTTCCCATTGCAGGACGGTTTCTGAAATATCTGAGTGCTGCCAAATCAATATCGGCATTGGCTACCATACTCTCTCCGTAACCCGCTTCTGACAATATAAGTCCCTTATAATCAACTACTTTGGATGCTCCATCAGTTGAAGCAAACGGAATTGGGATGCCTCCCATCCCCGCCGAATTAGCAGAAACTACGTAAGCCATCGACTCAATAGCACGAGCTAATTTGGCAATATTTTTTGGAGTTGAAAGGTTACTGCCAACTTCCGAAGACGAATGACAAATGACCTCCGCACCTCGCATGGCTAAACAACGGGCAATTTCTGGGTACAAAATTTCTTCGGAAGCAATGCAAGCCAAATTTCCAATTTCTGTTTTAACGACTGGAAAAAGTGCTTCATATCCGTAAATCTCCAAATATTTATCCCAAACATCGTGAGGGGTTGGAGCAAACATTGAATTGAGTCTTCGGTATCGTAAAATAACCTTTCCTTCGGGTGAAATAATAAAACTGGTCTGGAAGTAAATCTCTGGAAAGTTTTCATCTAATTCATAAACATTTCCAGATAGAAATATTTGATTTTGAATGGCAATTTTCCCTATTTCTTCATACTCCCACCCTCCTATTTGCAGACAGGCTTTATCTCGCCATTGTTCGATTGTTTCGCCCATTGGGAAACCTGTTAAAAAGTATTCGGGCAAGACGACCAATTTTAAATCTTGACCAATAAATGCCTTAGAAGCTCTAATTTGGGCATTTATTTTGGCGAAAGTCTTTTTGAATACTTCATCAACTTCTTGTTTTGATTGACAAGAATTTACGGTATCGCAAGTTATTTGTAAAGCAAGTGCTTTGTATCTTTCCATAAATTGTGTAACACGGACAGCCTTGTCCGTGTTTAAAAAAATATACGGACAAGGCTGTCCGTGTTACACAATTCTCTTATAAATAATCGGCGTTGAATATGGAGTCAAAGATTTTCCGCTTTTTTCCAACAATTCCATTACTTCAAAAGTATCTTTCCCAATCGTTTCTTCCAAGGTAAACTTCATGCCATTGGGTAAATCCACGGGGGCTTTGATATAAAATCCTTTTTCAGTCTTTGTATAAATGGCTGGTTTGAAAGTTGTCGATTCTTTCAAATCTTTATATTCAATTGATAATTTTGGATTATCGTTTCTAATATCAATTTTATTAATTCCTACTGGTAATTGCATGGAATGTAATTTTACCTGCCCTTGTTCCGTTTTTTCAAACCAAAATAAATAAGGTTTTAACTCAGTCGGTTTATTTGGGGAAGTATAATAACTCTCTTCCAAAATATAAAAACCGTTGTAATCTTTGGGTAAATTCTTGATTTTGGAATCAAATAAACGATTCACGTGCTTTGCGTAAGGGTGTATTTGTTTACCCGCTTTTATTTCTGCATCAACTTGCTCTTTATTATCCAAATCACCTTGAATATAAGTTTTATATAACTCAAAATCAGAGAGTTGCGTTTGAATTTTGGGTGAACAAGATGAAATGACGAAAATGATTATGAGAAGAATGTATTTCATGTAATTTTAAAATTTTGATCAAATTGACTTGTCATCCCTCCTTCGTCGAGATGACAATGAAATAAAATTATAGTTGAGGAGAACTTATTTGTGGTTTCTTAATAAAAAATGTCGCCACCAAAGTTACTGCACAAAGAATAACCATCGTATCAAAAGCATGAAGATATGACCCTTCGATTTGACGATTTTTACCAATTAAAAATATCCCAGCACTACCCGCCAACGTATCAATCATGGTGAAAATTCCTAAAATCGTTCCGTAGTTTTTGCCCATGTAAAAGTCAGCAATCGTTACTTGAATCATCGTGAAAGCTCCACTATACCCAAATCCATACACGACAGCAACCCATTTTAGTATATCAGGGTTAGCTAATGAACTCTTTAGTAACCACGAACCCAGCAAAAGATTAGCAATTGAGAGCATCATTATCCATTTCTTCTCAAATTTATCACTCAAATATCCAAAAAATAATTTACCAATTAATCCACACAAAAAGAAAGTTGAAGCAAATGAACCACGTTCAACTACTGTTTTTTGAAGGTCATTCAAATACGTATCTTTATTAAACAATAAACCATTGATACAATACCAAAGTGTACCCGTTACTAATAACAACAAATAGAAACTGGGCGTTTTGATGGCTTCTTTTAACGTTGAACCAAATGCTTCAACGTTGGCAGATGCTTGTTTAGCCTCCTCATTATTTCTATTTTTGATAAAAAACCAAGGTAAAATTAATAATACAACCACGAACAAAGATATATTCCATTCAGCTTCTCGCCATCCTTTTGTGGCAATCAATTTTCCTGCAAAACCAGTAAAAATAATAGCTCCCAAACTCGAAGCATTCAAGAAAATCCCTACCGCAAGACCCCTATTTGAATCGAACCATTTGTTTATCAAATACATACTCGTCAAAATTCCGCCAAAACATAGAAAAACGGCGTAGAGTACATAAAATATCTTCAATTCGTTGAATGAGCCTATTTTTGAAAACCCTAATACAAGCACCGCCAAACCAATTACGCCAATAAGCATCATTGTTTTAGGATTCCATTTATCTAACATTATTCCAAAAATGGGTGATAAAAACGCCACCAATACGAGCATAATTGAAGGAGCTTGTTGAATTTGCCCTTTGGCTAAATTAAATTCCGTTGTGAGCGAAGGATACCAAAGTGGTAAAGTATTGAACCCAAAACCATTACTGGCAAGATAAATAAAGAAAAGAGCAAAGAGAATAACCCAAGAATATGGAAGATTTTTCATGTGATTAGCTTATGATTGAGACTTTAAGCAAGATACAAAAAAACACAAAAGGCTCGCTAATAATAGCGAGCCTTTTGTAAAAATAACCAAAATTTTACTAAAAATTGTAGGTGAAATTTGTACCTAATGAGAAGTTTCTTGGTAATGACGGATTGAAATACGCACCGTTGTTATCATTTACTCTCACAAAGCCTGAGTATTGAGTATCTGAAAGATTATCTAAATTTCCGTAAACCTTGAAACCAACATTACCAAAAGTTTTTTGGTAACCAATGGCTAAATTGATTATTGAATAAGCATCACGATAAGTTCTTGCAACCGTAATTGGAACGGCTGGAACTGTTGCTGTTCCCGTTCCTGCTACAACCGTTCTTTGTCCAGTTGCTGCACTACGAAGCGTTAAGGCAGAGTTTCCATCAAACAATTCTGTCTTATCAACAAAGTTATAATTAACGGTTGCGTACAATCCCATTGCTGACTCAATATCGACACCCAAGTTGAACATAATTGGAGCATATCCAGGAATTACATTTCCAGAGAAGTTTTCTACTAAAACACCCCTTGTTACTCTTTGAGGCAAATATTGTCCATTTGCCTGTAAAACAAGTTCGTTTTCAGTTACCTCTATTACAGGCTCACCAGGTTGTCCATATCTTGCAAAAGCAGGAGCAACCGCAGGTAAGACAACATTATATTTTGTTTCCTTTTTATAATCTTCATACTTAAAATCTTGCGAAGTGAAAGATGCACGATAACGCAATAAAGTAATTGATTGCTTATCTTCTAATTTAATAGCGTCATAAGATAAAGCTACTTCTACTCCGTTACGGTTTGTTTTGGCAGCATTTCTGGCAATTGGTACAAAGTCACGGGTTTCGGTTACCAATTCATTATCAATCTTCATATTGTAATACGCTATATCATAAGTCAATCTTTTATTCAACAATGAACCTCTTGCACCAAACTCAATTTGTTGAGAAGTAGAAGCATCCAAAGTTGGAATAAAATCACCAGAAGTTGCACTAAATACCGCTTCATTTAAAATTGGTGGGGTAAAGCCTTTACTAAAAGAAGTACGCAAAGCCAAGGCAGATCCAAAATTATGGTTTAGGGCAATACGTGGTGCAACTTGATTATTGAAATCTTTATTTGAAGTTACATTTCCTTTTAGTTTATCAGTACGGGTATAATTATATGATATAAAACCGCTTCCTACTGTTAGAATTGTCTTAGGAGTTATTTCTACATCAGCTTGAACGAAATAAAGCGTATTTGCACCACCGTTCAAAACACTTGCCGCAGGAGCCGCATTTCTTGCGAGTACATTATCGCCATTAAGTGTTACGCCAAAGTTTTGCCCATCCTGTGTGAAAGTTTGATATTCAACACCTGCATTCAAACCAATTTGGAATTTGTCCATTTTGGGTTTGAAAGTAAATATTGCTCTAACGCCTTCACTTGTACCTAACGACGTGAACGTTGTGGCGGGACCAGTCAAACTATTTGAAATTTGGTCATTTTTTCCACCGAAATAACTTGCTGAGAATTTCAACGCATTTGTTATTTCATATTTTGCATTGATACCCCACCTTGTCCATGTTTGATCACGACCAGCACTGTAAATATTTGCTCTCTTACCCGTTTGAGCGACAATGATTGCGTCTTGCCTTGGATCTGCTAAGGTTTGGTCATAAGTTAATGCTAATGGATAACGAACATTGTCACGTAATCGAGCAAACACCGTATTGATTGAGAACTTTTCTGATAAAAAGAATTGTCCAGCAAAATTTACGTTTTCTTTGTCAGAACGGTTATTTACTCTGTAACCGTCTGAACCTTGTGATGTCCATGAAGCGTAAATATTTGCTTTTTCAGAACCGTGTTTGAAAACTGTCTGAGTTCTATTCAAACCATAAGACCCAAATAACTGACCTACTTGGAGACTTGTTCCTCCGTAGGGTGCTCTTTCTGAGTTGAAGTTCATTACTCCGCCGTTTGCAGTACCATACAAAGAAGATGCAGGTCCACGGATAATTTCCACACGACCAATTGTGGTGAAATCTAAGGCTTCCATACGGGTATATCCGTCTGGCTCAGTCAAAGGAATATCATTGAAATAAACCTTAATACCACGCACACCCAAGTTTGAGTTAGCACCAATACCACGAATGGTAACACGCTGATTGTCAAGACCTGATTGATCAACTCTAATACCTGGCAAGTTATTCAATGATTGTGCAAGGGAGGTTGCATTTTGCTTTGATAAGTCCTTGGCAGTCAATAATGAAATAGAAGCCGAAGTTTCTTGCAAACTACGTTCTGTCGCAAAACCAATAACTTGAACTTCATTCAAGTCTTCGGTTGAAGGTACCAAAGAGATTGTCAAATTTTGAGTGATTGCACCCAATTTTACTTTAATAGTTTCATATCCGATAAATGAAATTTCCAAAGCATCAGCGTTGGCATCCATACGAATTGAGAATTTACCGTTGTTATCAGCTACTGTGCCTTTATCGACTTTACCTTTTACAGTAACCGTTGCACCTGGAAGTGGCTGTTGTACGTCTGCATCAATTACTTTTCCAGAAACAACAACTTGTGCATAAGTGGATAATGTAAAGATGACTAAAAGAAGAGTGAGGAAATTTTTCTTCATTTCTCTGGGGTTTGGGTGGTTAAAAATTTTTACTGATTGAGATTTTACCTATTCTAAAATAAAAATTGCTCTAATTTTCTCTTGAAATACCGCTTTTTAACAAAATTACGAATTAGTATTTAAAACAATGTAATGACTTATGTTATTTAATTGATTGTATTTACTATTTTAGCCTAAGTTTTAAAAAATTACCGCTAAAAATTATCTTCAATAATATTCTTGTTTTATTTAAAATGAAAAACGTAAAAGATTTCGATAAAAAAGAAGCCATCTTTCAGGCTATGTTGGATTTAATTTCAAAACATGGTTTTCACAGTTCCCCAATGTCAGAAGTCGCTAAACAAGCAGATGTGGCGGCAGGAACAATTTATCACTATTTCAAAAGCAAAGATGAACTAATTTGTGCTTTGTACGTCCGCTTGAAGGAAAAATATATCAAGAATCTTTTTTTAAATGACGATATTAACAAACCTTTCAAAGATCGTTTCCGTCATTTTTATTTACAAATGATAATTGAGGCTCAGAAAAATCCCAAAGAATTTTATTTTTTGGAACAATTTTCAAATTCTCCTTTTATTTCGACCATTCCCAAAACTGAAATTACTCGGTTAGATCAGCCCATATACGATTTTCTCAGAAAAGCCGTATTTACTCAGATTCTTAGAGACATTCCACCCAAAATTTTAGTTGCCTTCGTCATGGGTAGTGCCTCTGCCATCATCAAACTCCAACTTTCAGGCGAATTTCAAATGACTTCTTCTGATTTAGAATTGGCATTTTTTACTTGTTGGGATGGGATTAAAAAGGGGTAGTGGATAGATTTCAGAGGATAGAGGTAAAAAAAATCACACCCCATTCGCTAATATCTATACTCTAATATCTAACATCTATTCTCTACTTTACCTTCTTCTTAGCCGCCCATTTCTTATAATACGTCCATGAAGTTTCATTTGGACGGGTATCATCAACTGGTGGGGCAGATTCATACCCTGCAAAAACTGGGTTAGTTTTGATTTCGGTTTTTAAAGTTTCAGGCAATTTGTCATAAGAATCAACTTTTTTACCCAACCCACTGAAAATCAATTGCCCAGCTTTATCGCCCATTTCCATCCACGGCAACCATTTTGACATTCTACTCCATGCCACAATTACATCATCGGCACGGTCTTTATCACCTCTGACGATTTCTTTAATGGGTCCTGCAAAATTAAAAATCTCTATGGCTTGGTACGTTCCGCCGACTTGGTCTTGAAATTCTCCTGCTAATGGATTGGTATAAAACAATGGAACTTCAAATAATTGATAAAAATATCCATCATTTACTCTTGCCCCAAATTTATACTCACGTCCTGGCGTTTTGGCAAAAATGGCAGGTTGGTTTACTGGATCATTGGCAATATGTAAGACCTCAACTTCTTTACCTGTAAATGGGTTTTGCCATGTTTTCAATACTTGTTTCGTTTTTGGGTCCATGTACAAAAGGTTTTCCTTCGTTACTTGACGATAACCATAACCTTTCACTGAATCAATTACGGTGATTGTGCTTCTTACATTCATGGCAATGTAGGTAAAAAGTAGTCTATCTCTTTCGCCTGGCACTCTACTGAATACATTTCCTTCCCAATAATACCAACAGTTTTCTCCGTCTTTCAAACTTGCTTGAATTTTACGATTGGCTTTCAATGCTCCTTCTGGGGTATTCAAGTCCAAGTCGGACGTGGCAACAATCGTTGGTGCAACAAATTTTGCTTTCTTTTGTGCTTGAATACTAAACAAACAAGCTGATAATAAAAGGGTTAATAATAGTTTTAATTTCATGTTAGGGAAATGATTTATTGATTTTTAGATTTATTGAAATATTTGAAGGCAAAGTATAATGCTCCTAAAAGCAAAAGAAGGAAGCCTAACGAAAAGAGTCCTTCGGAAAATTTGGACAAATGTGGGAGCTGTTTGTTTTGTAAAAAAATCATTTTCAGTATCACAGGTTTTAGCCTGTATTTATAAAACAGATTGAAGTCTATGGTATGTTTATCAATTATTCAAAAATTGGAACTCTAATTTAGTAACGGGCTTATTCGTAGTTGATAATTTCTCAATAATCTGCCAACTCACGCCATCAGTACCTCTGAAAGTGAAGCATTGTTCATTGAACTCATTTTTTAAGATTTTAGTTGGAATTATCCCCTGTTTTTTTATCAAATCCTGCACCATTTGTAATTTGGGCGTGTAAAGTGAATGCAAAGTTATGCCTAACTCCCCTACTCGCTGGTGTTCTGTCATATCTGGTTTTACACCACGGGTTACAAAAAACTTCAATTTTCCACAAATATTATTGGGCGAAACATAGCCACGATAATAATGTGAATATCCGTCAGGCATTTGAAAAACTTGTTTTGGACCTTTCAACCAATCCCCGTCAACCTCAATCGGTTTCTCTGGTTTCAAGCCCAATGCCTCCGCATAGTATTTTGTTACGGTTTCCATATCACCCTTGATGAAAAAATCGTGATGCGTAAATTCAGAAGTTTGCAGATTTGCCTTTGGATTAATCGTTCCATACCCTGGAATTTCATATCCGTATCGTTGAAAGAAAACGTGGGTAAACCAATCTCCGTAGATGGCAGTCTCTCGCACACCCACAGGGCGATTAAAAAAATCCACTTTCTGACCATCTTTTACATGAAGTGGGTCATCAAAAATTGGATCAATTGGAAGCCACTGTTTGCCGTTTTGGCGTTCTAATTTATAGATATCTACTAACCTGATAATATCTTTTGTAAGCATTACTGCCATTCTTGAACCAACCGTTTCAGGAATATTGAAACCTACGCCATCGCCCAAGGGCTTTTCCCAAACCAAAAGTCTGAGCAATCCGTGTGAATCAATCGAACCATTTTGTAAACGATAAGATTTCAAAGCAGATTTTACACCGTAAATTTCAAATGCTTGATTTTCAGATAATTGTGAGGAATCTTTTACTGTAAAACCATATTCGCCAAAGTATTTTATCATAATTTGAGGCGTTTTTGTGCCTACCATGACTTCGTAAACGCCACTGATGCCTGTTTCTGGTAACTGGGCGAATATTGATGTTGAGATGAGTGAAAAGAAGAGTAATATTTTTTTCATATTGAATAACGTTAGCCACCAAGACACAAAGTATCAAAGAAAAGTTAAAAAACTTAGAGCCTTGGTGGCAAAGTTTTATATTTTAACCAATAATTTTCCAAAATTCTTTCCTTCAAAAAGCATTCGTAAAGCCTTCGGAAAGTTTTCAATTCCTTCAACGATATGTTCTTTTGAAGTTATTTTTCCTTCTGAAATCCATTTTGAAATATCGGCAATGGCTTCGGGATAACGTTCCATAAAATCAAAAACAATAATACCCTTCATTTCTCCCCTTGCCACAACTATTTTCATATAATTTTTAGGTCCTGATACGTTTTGCATATCATTGTATTGCGACATTGCCCCACATATTACAACCCTTGCTCCTTTTGCTAAATTTAATAGTGCTGCATCCAGCGTTTCTCCGCCAACATTATCAAAATATATACTGATTCCTTCTGGACATTTTTTTTTCAATTCATCATCAATATTTTGAGACTTATAATCAATCACAACATCAAAACCGTTAGCTAATAAATAATCACATTTTTCTTTCCCACCCGCCGAACCAACAACTTTACAACCTTTGATTTTAGCAATTTGTCCAACCGTAGAACCTACTACGCCCGCCGCACCCGAAACAAAGACCGTTTCGCCCGCTTTTGGTTGTCCACGTTCCAATAATCCGAAATATGCGGTCATACCTGGCATTCCTAAAATTCCTAAATGTTGTGGAATTGTTCCAATGGATAAGTCTATGATTTTCAAATCCTTACCATCTGAAATTGCAAAAGTAGTTGCTCCTAAAAGTCCTTCTACGTATTGCCCTACGTGAAAGTCTGGATGTTTTGATTCAATGATTTGACCTGCCGAAAATGCTCTCATAACGCCCCCAAGCGATACACCTGGGATATAAGTTGTACCCGCATTCATCCATCCACGTATGGCGGGGTCGATAGAAATGTAGTGAATTTTGACAAGAATTTGTCCTTCAATGATTGGATTAATCTCCGTTTCCACTTTCTCAAAGTCAGAATCTTTGACCATTCCATCGGGACGGTTTACTAAACAGATTTGTGTGTTTTTCACAAGGAGGGTTAATATTTCTAAGATTTGGTATTTCTTTAAACAAATTAACAAATCTTAGCGTAAGTTTCAAAGAAAAAGAGCGTATTTTTGAAAAATGGAACAGAAATTTATTGATATTAAGGGCATTAAAATTCATTATCGAATATTGGGAAAAGGCGAATCCATCGTACTTCTGCACGCCTCTCCACGTTCTGGCAGAATGCTTGAAAATTTTGGAAAAATGCTTTCTGAGCATTTCAAGGTCATTATTCCTGATTTTCCTGGGTATGGATATTCGGAGGCTATTCCACAAAAAGTTGAAACACTTTATGATGTTGTACCCTATTTGGAAGATTTTTTTGAAGCATTAAATTTAGAAAAACCTTCAATTTATGGAACTGCCACAGGTGCCCAGTTAGGAATAGCATTTGCCCTAACACACCCAGATTTAGTCAAAAATTTATTTTTAGATAACCCCGCCCATTTTTCGGAAGAAGAATATCAAGAAATTTCGTCCAACTATTTTGTTGATTTAAGTCCAAAGGCAGACGGAAGTCATATCATTAACCTCTGGAATCATGTGAAAGAATCGATGATGTATTTTCCTTGGTACGACCATTCGCCCGAAAGTCTGTTTAGTACGGTTGAACCTTCGCCTGCCATAATAGCTGATACTGTGGAAGAATATTTGGTTGCGGGGGTTCGATATGATGAACTATATCGTGCCGCTTTTTTACATGAACGAGTCGATAAAATCCAACAATTGAGTGTTCCTACGGTGATTTTTAAATGGAAAGCCAGTATTTTATTAAAATATATTGATAAACTTTTGTCGTTTCAACTGCCTGATAATGTGAGCATTGTGGAGACGGAGAAGGATATTTTGGAACGATATAAGAAGATGGTTTCTGTAATTTGTCATCCCGAAGAATGAGGGAACTGTGATATTGTACCAAAGAATTAGTTTTAGTGAGCTTAAAGTCAGTTCCCTCATTCTTCGGGATGACAAATCAAAACACAAAATATGCAAATAAAAATTGGTGTAATAAACGTTTCTGACCGTGCAAGTGCGGGTATATACGAAGACATTCCTGGGAAGGCTGTCGTGGAAACTTTGAAGAAATATTTAATCTCAGATTTTGAAACGGTCTATCGAGTAATTCCCGATGAACAAGATTTGATTTCTCAAACCTTAATAGAAATGGCTGATGTCCATAATTGCTGTTTAATCGTAACCACAGGCGGAACTGGTCCAGCCAAACGGGACGTTACACCCGAAGCAACGGAGGCAATTTGCGAAAAGATGATGCCGGGATTTGGAGAATTAATGCGTCAGGAGAGTTTGAAATATGTGCCAACTGCCATACTTTCAAGGCAAACTGCGGGTATTCGAGGGAGTTCTTTAATCATTAATTTGCCAGGGAAACCCAAAGCAATTCGCCAATGCTTAGATGCCGTTTTTCCAGCCGTTCCGTATTGTATTGACTTGATTGATGGAGCGTATTTGGTTTGTAATCAGGAGGTTATGAAAGAATTTAGACCGAAATGAAGGTGAAGGGTGAACGGTACACGGTACACGGTGAACGGTAAATAGCACACTGAGTACAAGTAATTTACAACTTGTAATGTACCGTTCACCCTTTACCGTGTACCGTTCACCGTTTTTACCGTAAGCGATCTAACTCATTCGTCAAATCATCAACAATATTTTTGACTCTTTCTAATGAAATATGTGGTTCTGGGAGTTGTTGGCTTATAAAAGAATTTACTTCCCAAATTTCTACCACATCTTTAATCGAAATCTCAAAACTTGGAATCGTTGGATTATCAGAACTCAATAATAAAGCTCCTTTTATTTTTACTTGATTATAAACTCTACGATAAATTACACCTTGTTGAGGAGTTACCAAAATGTAAAACTTTCCATCGTAAACATCCGACCAATCTGAAATGCCACTTCCCACAATAATTGAATTTTGCATGGGAAAATCACTTCCAGCCTCAAAAGCTCTACTTCTATCAGTTGTAATAAAAGGCAAAGAAATCGTAGGTAATGCTCGCAAAAAATCAACTTTTTGGCAATTTGCTAAATAATCTTTTACCACATTTATTTTCACGAGTGGCGTTAATTTTGCAGCACTTTTAGGCTGATTTTCAGACTCATTTTTAGGGAAATTACTAACCGTATGTAAATGACTATCAACAAATTGCTGAAAAGAGGTTTCATTATCGGATAAATAACTTCTCTGAGGAACTACTCGTTGGGGTTTTATCTCAATTTCTTCTTTTTCTTGAAAGAAATCCTCTACTAATTTAGCAACCGATTGTGGTTCAGATGAATTAGTAAACGGTCTTGTTTCTTGTTGATTTTGAATCGGTTGAAATGAATTTTGAGGTACTATTTGCTCAATTATTCCCGTTGTACTCTGGGACAAACTAATGCCAGGAGTCTCCCGAATTTTACGAATGTCAGTCTTGATGAGTGAATCTACCGAAGTGCCAAATACTTGAGCAATTGTTTTGAGATTTTCGAGATTTGGATTAGCTCTGGCTTCTTCGTAAGCACCTAATAATGAGCGTTTTATACCAATGCGGCGGGCAAATTGTTCTTGTGTCAAACCATTCAACCGGCGGAGGTATTTGATGTTGTTGCTGACTATGGACATAGTAGGTTGTTTTAATCTAAGGTTTTTTTGACGGGCTGGCGACTTATCAAAACGACTTAGTAAGGATTATGGATTACTAAAATAATGCGGTTAATTACTAATCACTTTGTAAAATAACGATAAAATATTGTAAATGCCAATTCCTGAGCATTTATTTGTATTTTTACGGGAGTAAATATAAACAAAACTTCAAGGTAAATTATGGAAACGACGCTCATCAATAACGACATAGAACAAGAAATAATTAGTGTTTTTGGTGCTCAAAAAGCCAACACTCAAAATATTGCTAATTCGGATGCAAGAGAACGAAAAGCGAAACTAAAAAATATTTTAGATTGGACGCTTTCGCATGAAGCCGAAATTGGAGAAGCACTATTTAAGGATTTCAAAAAAAATCCATCCGAAACAAATATTGGGGAAATTTTGGGCGTAGTCGGTGAAGTAAAGCACTTACTAAAACACCTAAATTCGTGGATGAAACCGCAGTCGGTCAGTACTCCCATGAACATGATTGGTACCTCTGCCCACGTCAGATTTGAACCCAAAGGGGTTTGTTTGATTATTTCTCCGTGGAATTATCCCTTTAATCTTACCCTAAAACCTTTGGCTCAGGCAATTGCAGCAGGAAATGCGGTAATGATAAAACCATCGGAAATGACTCCAAACACTTCAACACTCATCAAAAAAATGATTGCTGAATTGTTTGAACCAAACGAAATTACGGTTTTTGAAGGAGACGCTTCGGTTTCGCAAATGCTTCTCAATCAACCATTTAACCATATTTTTTTTACGGGAAGTCCAGCCGTTGGGAAAATTGTGATGTCGGCGGCTGCTAAAAATTTAACTTCTGTAACCTTAGAATTAGGCGGAAAATCTCCTTGTATTGTTGATGAAACAGCAAATATCAAGAAATCAGCCGAGAAAATTGCTTGGGGAAAATTTATTAACAACGGACAAACTTGTGTAGCCCCTGATTATGTTTTGGTAGACAAAAAGGTAGAGAATGAATTTGTAATTTCGATGAAAAATTCAATCAAAGCCATGTATGGTGATGATCCTCAAAAATCAGATTCATATTGTAGAATTGTAAATAATAGACATTATCATCGTTTAGCTGATTTATTGACTGATGCCGTTGAAAAAGGGGCTGTCATTCAACACGGCGGACAGAAAGATGGAGCACATAACTACATCGCACCCACGATTTTGACTAACGTAAATAACTCCATGAAAATCATGCAGGAAGAAATTTTTGGTCCAATTTTGCCAGTAGTGAGTTTTGCGAACAATGCTGATGCAATTATTGAAATTAAATCAAGAGAAAAGCCCTTGGCATTGTATGTAAACTCAGAAAAGGAATCAAATATTCAATTTTTCATGAATAATACTTCGGCAGGTGGAACAGTAATTAACGATTCTTTGATTCAATATGGACACACCGAAATTCCGTTTGGAGGAGTTAATAATTCTGGAATCGGTAAATCAGGCGGTATTTGGGGCTTTACCGAATTTTCAAATCAAAGGGCAGTGGTGAGACAAAAATTTGGGACTTTCAAAATGATTTATCCACCTTATACGCCTTCGGTGGCGAAGTTGATTCGGTTTTTTGTGAAATACCTTTGATAGATAATAGAAGATAGAGAAAAGAGTTTATTTGTACACTAAACTCTTTTCTCTATCCTCTATTATCTAAACTCTAAACAGTTGGTCTCTTCACAAATTTCCCTTTCGCCTCCCCTACAATTTTATTATTGTCATAAATTTTATTTCCTCTCAAAAAAGTTGTCTTCACTTTTCCAGTTAATTCCATACCTTCAAAAACAGAATATCCTTGGATAGATTCAGAATCTGCGGCTCTTGCAATGAATGTTTCTTTGGGATCAAGCAGAACCAAATCTGCATCATATCCTATTGCAATATCGCCTTTATTTAACACTCCGTAACGTTTTGCAGGATTCCAAGCTAATAATTCAGCCATGTGGTTATAGGACATTCCACGACTTGAACCCTCTGAAAATAAGCCACTTAACATAAATTCTGTTCCTCCGAAACCTGATTTTGCCAAGAAAATATTGTCTGGATTTTTATTATCCGTCTTAAATTCTTCTTTGCAACAAGCATGATCAGAACAAACCCAGTCGATTTTACGGTCTAATAAAGCCGTCCATAATGCTTCCACATCCTCCCGTGGGCGAATGGGCGGATTGACTTTTGCATTACATCCACATTCAGAATCTACATCCAACAACAAGTGCCCAATCGTAACTTCTCGCTTGAAACTGATGTGAGGAAAAGCCGCTTGCATCAACATCGCTGCTTCGATGGCTTTGTAGGAAGTAAGATGTAACAGATTGATATTGGGCATATTAGTCTCATGTGCCAAGTACGAAGCAATGAAAATTGCCAAACCTTCCGAATGAGGAGGACGTGAAGCTGAATAAGCTCTAAGACCCGTCAAAGTACCTTCCTCTTCAACTATTTTAGTATAGGCAGACATAATTTCGGCGGTTTCGCAGTGTAAACTTACGGAGATATAATCCTTCAATTCGGGGAAACGGTCTATGGCTTTTTTGACTGCTCTCATCACAAATTCAAAGTGTGCAATATCATACTTTTCATCTTCGGGAATCATCAGAAAGTCTTTCTGAGAAGATGAACGACCATGCAAACCGTGTGAACCATAAAACATGAAAATTTTGAAAGAGGAAACTCCAAACTCCTCAATCAAAAGCTCAATTTCGTTCAAATGTTCTTTCATCATCGGGGCAAGATGATAGGCATAATCCACCCAAAAATTACCCTCTGAAACAGATAAAACTTCTGGAAAAAACTCTTTGTATGGTCCTGTTTTGTTCAAATAATATTGCCCTGTACGCATATAATTGAGACTACACGTTACGCCTCCCATTGCGGCAGCCTTACTTTCGGTAACAGCATCTTCGCCCAAAGGTGCATAAATGCCCGTGTGCATATGAGCATCCACAAGCCCTGGAAAAGCGAGAAGATTCTTGCCATCAAAAACTTCTAAACCCTCTGTTTCGTCAATTTCAGGGACTATTTTAACAAATTTGCCATCTTTAATTCCTAAATCCAATAAATCAACGGAGGTCTTATTGGGACGAACAACTCTTACATTTTTTACAATTAAATCAAATTTCATTTTATTTCGTGTTGGTATTTCTAATTTTCATTTTTATGCAATAATTTTATCTAAAATAAGTCCAGTAATTTCCTCATCTGAATATCCATATTTTTTTAAAATCTCAATCGTATCCTCCCCTATTTCAGGAGGATTATTTTTAAGCAAAAACACAGTATCTTCCATTTCAAGTGGTATTTTAGGCAATTTAGTTTGAATATTTCCTTGAATGATGGTATCAAATAAACTTCCGCCTTGATTTAACTGTGGGTCATCAAATAAATCTTCTGGTCGGGCAATTGGGGCTACTGGAATTTCTGCTATTTCACATTTCTGGATGATTTCAGATTTTGAATAACCTTTCATTAATTCATCCACCGCTGGCAAAAACCAATCTCTTTCATCAATTCTGCGGTTATTGGTTTTTAGCCTTTCATCCAAAAACCAATCATTTTTTTCAAAAGCCATGCAAAAGCGTTCCCAATGTTTTTCTGAAATAATACCCACGAAAACCTGTTCTCCGTCTTTACTTTCAAAGGTTTTATAAATACTCCAAGCACTTACACGAGCGGGCATAGGCGGCACAGGTACACCAGTGAGGGCAGAAACCGCCATGTGTTGCCCCATCAAAAAGGCGGTAGTTTCAAACAAAGCTGATTTTACAAACTTACCTTTACCTGTTATTTCACGTTCGTACAGGGCTGATAACGTGCCAATTACACCAAACATTCCACCCGTAATGTCTATCACCGAAGTTCCTGCACGCAAGGGTTGCCCAACGGGTCCAGTCATGTATGCAAGTCCGCCCATCATCTGCACAACCTCATCCATAGCGTGGCGTTTTTCGTAAGGTCCTGACAAAAAACCTTTCAAAGAACAATAGATTAACTTTGAATTAATTTTAGATAAAATTTTGTACCCAAAACCTAATCTTTCCATCGTGCCTGGTCCAAAATTTTCAATCAAAACATCGGCAGTTTCCACCATTTTGAGGATAATTTCACGACCCTTTTCAGATTTAATATCAATAGCAAGGCTTTTTTTATTTCGATTATAAAAGGAATGATACCCAATGCCAAAACCTTTGAGTCTCCGAGTAGAATCACCTTCGAGAGGTTCGATGTGGATTACTTCTGCACCTAAATCTGCCATAATTAGCCCTGCGGCAGGTCCCATCACGGCATGAGTAAATTCCAGGACTTTAATGTTTTGGAGAGGTAAATTTGTCATTATTTTTAATAAATATTCGAAGGCAATTTTGCATTTTGCTACTCTTATTCAAAAAAAATACGACACCTTTTTAGAGAATCGTATTTTTAATCTATTAATTGTCAATATTTTACAACTGATAATCACCATATTTCTTTAAGTAATTCGCCAATCCTCCTTCGCTCAAAATATCAATCATTACTTTGGGCATTGGTGCAGAAGAGTAGGATTTATTTTTAGTCAAATTCTTTACTTCACCATTAATCAAATCTACTTTTATTTCATCTCCTGACTCAATATCGTGATTTTTGATTTCTAAAACAGGTAAGCCAATATTGATTGAGTTTCTAAAAAAAATTCTTGCAAACGACCTCGCTATAACAACCGAAACGCCTGATAATTTCAAGGCAATGGGGGCTTGTTCACGAGAAGAACCACAACCAAAATTTTTGCCTCCCACCAAAAAATCTCCTTGATTTACTCTGGTTTTAAAAGTTGGATCTAAATCTTCCAAAACGTGTTCTGCAAGCGTGTTCATATCAAGGGTTTTAGTATATTTCCCTGCGATGATTCTGTCTGTATCAATATTATCTCCGTAAACAAAAGTCATGTTCGATGTTTGGTTCGGGCGGCGTTCCGCTTTGATGTTCGATGTTCGGTTTTTGTTTTGATAATCGAAAACTGAACATCCAGCATCGAATATCATTTCCTGGTCAAAGCCTTCAATTCTTCTTCTGCCATTTTCACGGCTTCATAGGCATTCACAATTCCACCACTCAATGACAATTGACTAAATTCTACCAATTCGCCCGTGCCTGGTTGTGATACTTTTTGTTTAGGCATTTTTATGGATGAATTAAGTATAATTTGTTTGATTTTTCTGTAATCAAAATCGGGGTAATAAGACATCAAAAGTGCCGCCAAACCAGTTACCACGGGTGCTGACATACTCGTACCGCTCAAATCTTCGTATTGTGAACCTACAACCGTAGATTTTAAATCTACTCCAGGAGCAAAAACATCAACGGTTTTATGTCCATAATTTGAAAATTCAGCCACTGCACTCGGTGGTTGCATCCATGACGTTGCTCCGATTTCTAACCAATTCTCAGCTTGCTTTCCATCAGAGAACTTTTTGGATGGATAATTCTCACTGATGTCAATATTTTCGTTTTCATTACCCGCCGCATGGATTAATAGAACTCCTTTTGACTGAGCGTATTTGACGGCATCATCAACCGCTTGTTTTTGTGGAGATACTGATTTCCCAAAGCTCATATTAATGATTTTTGCTCCGTTATCAACGGCGTATCTGATACCATTTGCTACGTCTTTGTCTCTTTCATCTCCCTCTGGCACAGCACGAATAGTCATAATTTTTACATTAGTCGCTACGCCTGCAATACCCAAAGAATTATTCCGATTTGCCGCCACAATACCCGCTACGTGCGTTCCATGACGTGCATCTGGACCTTTTACTTCATTATTTCCGTAATCTCTATCATTGACATTTTCAACGTCATCACCCACAATTCCACGAGGATTGAAGGATAAATTAATACCATATTTAAATTGTGCATCGTAGTATTCGTAAGCCTCCTTTAATTTCTCCTCATCTTGACCAATTTGCTCCAATAATTCAAAAACTCTTTTGGCTTTTTTTACATCCTCGGGGTCTTTATTCGTTACTTTATTTAGGTCTTCTTTCGAAACATCTTTTACTTTCAAATACGAAGAAAGCACTAATTTTGAATCAATATATTTTTCGTACAGTTTAATTACAAAAGGACCTTGTTCTTGTAATTCTTGTACTTTGGCTTCATATTTGGCTTTGTATTTTTTGTATAAATCATACTCGACTCTCATGGTAGGCGACAAACTGGCGATGTCCTGTATATATTGGTAAATTCTTTTCAAACGTCCAAACTCACGAGTAACCTCCATCGTTTCACGAGCAATGTCAGTGCCATCTTTACCTCCTAAAAAATCCCATCCGTATATATCATCAATGTAGCCATTTTTGTCATCATCAATACCATTATTAGCAATTTCTTTAGTATTTATCCAAATATTTTCTTTCAAATCCTCATGGTTAATATCAACCCCTGAGTCTATAATAGCCACAATGACTGATTTTGAAGGTTTTTTATTCAAAAACTCACGATAAGCCCTTTCGGTACTGATGCCTCTAACACCATTTTCGGTAAAATCAAGATTAAACCAGTTCAAGGGGGCTTTGTCGGGAGAATATTCCAGATATTGAGCATTTGAAATACTCGCTGATAGCAAGAGAAAAGAGAGAAGAAATTTATTAAATTTCATGGTTGGCTATATATTATTGAAGGATTATATCTGGCGGATATTAAATTTCTACAAATAAACTCTCGAAGAGATTGTATTTGTAGAAGTACTGTTCTACAAATCTAATGAAAAAACCTATAAAAATAGTATAATTCTACTATTTTATTCGTTTGAAATAACCCCTTTTAGTGCTGATTTTGCTACAATCGAAGGTGAGCTCAAATAAACTTGGGCATTGGGATTGCCCATTCTACCTTTAAAATTACGATTTCCTGCTGAAATTACAGTTTCATTATCTCCTGGAACGCCAAGATGTGAGCCTACGCAAGGTCCACAACCCGATGGCAAAAATGTTGCTCCCGCCTGCATTAGAATTTGGGCTGTTCCATCATTCATGGCATCAATAAACACTTGTTTGGACGCAGGAGCAATCAAAAGTCTCACACCCGTGGCAATATTTTTATTCCTTAAAATATCCGCAGCTTCATGCAAATCATCTAATCTTCCATTGGTACAAGTTCCGATAAAAGCGTACTGAATGGGCGTTCCGAGAGCTTTTTGAACATCATGAACGTTATCGGGTGAATTTGGAAAGGCAATTTGGGAGTTAAGATTAGTAACATCTATTTCAATGATTCTAATGTATGTAGCATCTTCGTCAGCAAAAGTTGGAGTCCATTGGTAGGGTAATTGTAAACCAATTGGTGTAAAAATTCCAGCCTTTGCACCCATTTCGATTGCCATGTTTGCCATTGTCATTCGGCTTGCCAAACTCAATTTTTCAACCACTTCACCATGAAATTCTATACTTTGATAGGTTGCTCCGTCTATTCCTAAAATCTTTTCTAAGGCTAAAATTAAATCTTTGGCAACGATATTTTTTGGTAAAACTCCTTTATAGATAACCTTAATAGTTTCGGGAACTTTCAACCAAATTTTACCCGTGAGCATAACTGCCGCTAAATCAGATGAGCCTACGCCCGTGGCAAAAGCGTTGAGCGATCCATACGTACAAGTATGTGAATCTGCCCCAATGAAAACTTGTCCAGGACGAACTAAATCACGCTCTACTATCAACTGATGGCATATTCCTTCGCCTACATCGAACAATCTGATATTTTGTTGGACAGCAAAGTCTCGCATAAATTTATGGAGATTGGCTATTCTTTCGTTGGGTGCGGGAGAAGCATGGTCAATAACGAATGTACATTTTTCAGCATCCCATAATTTGATACCACCCATTTCTTCAAACGCTTTTATGGCGTAAGGTGCTGTGGTGTCGGATGCCATGATTCCATCAACCGTAACTACGGCTAATTCGCCAGCAAATACTCTTTTGCCAGCGTGATTTGATAATATTTTTTCAGTTATTGTTTGCAAAGTTGGTGATTAGTTATTAATGATTAGTTATTAGAAAACAAGATAATTGATTAATAACACTATCCTATTTCTTTCATTTTTCCAGGCAATTTTCTGCCCAAAAACATTTCAACTTCTTTCGCTAATTCAATCATTTTTAGGTTATTAATACCTGTTTCATAGCCCATTTGATGGAGGCAATGTACGACATCCTCAGTAGCAATATTACCCGTTGCTCCTTTGATAAACGGGCATCCTCCCAGTCCTCCAAAGGCGGTGTCAAAGTAATTTACGCCACATTCAATGGCGGCAATCATGTTGGCAATTCCTTTCCCTTCTGTGTCATGCAAATGCACAATAACAGGCAAATTCCCTGCCATTGGCACAATTTGAGACATAATTCTTTTTATCTGGACGGGGTTTCCCATACCCGTAGAATCTGCCAGAGATAATTCATCAATCCCTAAATCAAGATGGCGTTTGGCTAAATCTATCACAAATTGTTCTGCAATATTGCCTTCATAACGACACCCAAATGCACATTGAATTCCTCCTCTGACTATAAGCCCAGCTTCTTTGGCAACCCTTGCCATTTCGGCAAACTCAATTAAGGATTCTTCGGTAGATTTGTTGGCATTTTTACGACTATGAGTATCGCTTGCCGACATCGAAATCGCCACGTGATTTAATCCTGACTTTATCACTCTCTCAACGCCTTTAACATTCAAAACTAAACCACTATAAATGACTCCTTCTTTTTTGTGAACTCCCTCACAAACCGCCTCAGCATCAGCCATTTGTGGGACTAATTTTGGATGAACGAAGGACGATATTTGAATACGCTTCACCCCTGCCTCAACGGCTTGTTCAATCCACTTTATTTTAAATTCGGTTGGAATAAAGACGGCTTCAACCTGAAATCCATCTCGTGGTCCTTGTTCTTCGATATGAATTAAGTTGATAATTTTCAAGTTGTTAAATTGTTAATTTTCAAATCACTAATTTTCAAGCAGTTAAGTTATTACTTTGATTATCAACTTAAAACTTAACAACTTATCACTTACAGAGTTTCACCTAAATATTTTCCGAAGCTCAAAGCAGGAGTCAAAACCATTCCTCCACAAAAAGCATCGCCACTGGTAGAAGAAACGCCCATGATTTCTCCTGCGGCGTACAAACCTTCGATGGGTCTGTTATCTTCATTCAAGACTTGTAGCTTATTATTTGTTGCCAAACCTCCGAATGTAATCAATGAGTAGGCATACGTCAAAATAGCATAAAATGGGGAATTCTGTACGGGGAAAACAGTTTCTGAATTTGATAAGTTTCTGCCAAAATCTGGATCAGTTTTATTTTTACAATTTTGGTTAAAACTATTGACTGTTTGATTAAGTTTATCAGCATCCAGACCAATCTTTTGAGCCAATGTTGTGATTGAGTCCGCTTGCCACATTGCCTTCTCATTTTGGCATTCTTCTCTGATTTTTTCTTGCGTCCATTGTGGAATTACAGATGCTCCTGAGCTGAGTGATTTTTCATCAAAAATTAACCAAAATCTTCGTCCAGATTGTTTATGAACTAATTTTTCTCGAACGTCGGGATTTGGTTCATCTTCGTTTATGAACCTTTCGGCTTGTTCATTGACATAAATTTCTCTGGGTTTTCTATCAACAGAATTTGAAACTCTTGCCCATTGTTTCCAGAAATCTGTTCGTCCTGACATGGGTTCGAGTTCGATGCCTCCCAAGGTTGAATTGTGCATTTCAGCCCCTTTAAAATTGGCTCCAATGGCTTGGGCAGCTATGATTCCATCACCCGTGGAAGTAGGTCTTGCCGTGGAAATTAATCTTGGATGGTCGGGTGTAACTTGCTTAAAAAACTCAGGATTTGAGGCATATCCTCCCGTAGTCAAAACGATATTTAACCCATGAAAAATACTTTCATTTCCTTCGTGAATCACTCTTATTCCAACTACTCTATTATCAATTTCAACTATATTTGTCAATTTATATTCCAGAAAAATCTTTATTTTCCCTTCCTCAACATACTTATCCCAGAGCGGTTTTAAGGTATTAAAAATGGTAATTCCCGCCGTAGCGATTCTACCTCCTGCATAGTCCTGATTGCCCCAATAAGTACGTGGAATGGCATATGGAGCGTGTCCGTAGATGATTTCGGGAGTTTCGGGGGCAAATTCAAAGCCATTGTCTTCTAACCAATCAATGGTTTGGGGAGCAAGCTCAGTGGCTAATTTTACAATTTCGGGATTGGCTGTATTTTGACTAATTTTCATCACTTCGTCAAAATGATTTTGCGGAGAATCGTCAATTCCTTTTGCCTTCTGTCGGCGAGTTCCACCTGCACTCAAATGCCCAGCCGTGAGGTGTAAAGTACCTCCGACAACAGAATCTTTTTCGATGACTAAAACATGGAGTCCTCGCTCGGCAGCACGGATGGCACAGCACATTCCTGCACTGCCTGCTCCCACGATTATGATTTGGTATTGAGTTGTTTTCAATTTGGTATTTCAGTTTTTATACAAATCTACAAACTACTAAGTATTCGTTAAGAAATAGTTTATGTTATTTATAATTCAATAAATACTTACAACTATCTAATAATCAATAGTTTATGAGTTTCCCTTAACTTAACAACTTATTGACTTAAAACTTAACGACTACTTACTTATATTAATGCTTCTTTAATTCTTTTCACCGCTTCTGTCAAGACGGAATTTGAACAAGCAAAATTTAGTCTCAAATAACCCTCACCCATGAATAACTTTCCATCAATTAAACGAACTCCTGCCTTCAAGATACGTTCTTGAATGTCAGCAATACCCGTTTCACGAGCATCAATCCATGCTAAATAGGTAGCTTCGAGGGGTAACATTTTTAGACCTTTGTAACCATTTAATTCTTGGTACAAATAATCGTGATTTGCCTTCAAATAGTCTATCAACTGGACTCGCCAATCTTCGCAATCACGGTAGGCAGACAAAGCAGCTACCATAGAATGACGAGGCAATGGTGGAAAAAAACCATCTTTTGCAGCATTAAATTTTTGCCTCAATTCTGGATTTGGAATAATTGCTACCGAACAACCTAAACCCGCAATATTGAATGTTTTGGAAGGGGCTAATAACGTAATGGTCTTATTTTCAATCTCTTGACTCAAACTTGCCATTGGTATGTGCTTTTTGTTGTTATCCAAAATCAAATCACAATGTATTTCGTCAGAACAAATAACAATGTTGTGTTTCAGACAAATAGAAGCTAATTTTTCTAATTCTTCTTTGGTAAAAACTGTACCCGCAGGATTGTACGGGTTACACAACATGAAGAGTTTGGTCTCGGAGGTAATTGCCTTTTCGAGGGCTTCAAAATCAAATACCCAACGATTATTAACTTCAATCATTGGGAAGGTTTGAAGTTTTTTACCAACGTATTCTGGAGCAAGGTGAAATGGGTGATAAACAGGAATGGATGTCAAAACGCCATCTCCAATTTTACCAATGGCTCTGCAAGTAGCCGTAATAGCAGGGACAAGTCCAGGAATCCAAACTTGCCAATCTTTTTCAGTTTTCCATCCATAAAGGCTTCTCAGACGTTTTTGAAGCACATTTTTCAATTCGTCAGGGACAACTGAATATCCAAAAACACCGTGTTCGGTAACGTCTCTGAGTGCTTGTAAAATGGGTTCGGGGCTACGAAAATCCATATCCGCCACGGGCATTGAGATTGTACCTTCGGGGTCATTATAAAAGTCCCATTTAAAAGAGTCAGTATTCTTTCTGTTGATGATTTCGTCAAAATTGTATTGCATTTTGTTAGGTTTTTGGGGTTTGGGGTTAGGTTTTAGTGCCATACCGTAATTTAGGTTTTTTCTAAAATCCAAAACCTAAGCCCTTACCCCAATTTTATTGATGTACGATTTGAATTTAATAGAAATAATAAAAACAAAGCCCATCAAAGCCGCATTTATCAGAAATGGGATTTGATACGAACCTTCTAAATTATATAATTTTGCTGTAAGAAATGGTCCTAAAAATGCTCCTCCCCCTTCAAACATACTGATTGTTCCGTTAATTTTGCCTGCTTCTTTTAGTCCAAAAGTTTTGATAATAATCAGATTATACAATGAATAAATGCCGCCCCAACTCAGTGCTAATAAACAGATTGAGAGGACAATAAATGATTTATCGGAGGTACTTAACCCAAAAAGTCCAAAAATCATCACCAAACAACAAGTCGAGAAAACGATATATGGATTGATAAAATCTGAGAATGATGAAATTAAAAATTTTCCAAAACCCGCAATTAAAAAGTACCAGTATAAATAATAACTTGCATCGTCCTCTGTAAAGTTCAATCCCACCAAATGTAAGAAAACATTGGCAATAGTACCAACCAAGCTATAAAATGTACAAAATCCACAAATACAAATTAACCAAAACAAATGAGTCTTTGTGGCATTTTGGTAGGTCATGCCTTGGGTTAATAAATCAGAATTTGTAGCATTTTTTTGTGTAGATTTTTCCCCAAATGGTCGGATTCCAATTTCGTTAGGAGAATTTTTAACAAAAAATAAAATCAAGAAAAATATCAAAAGCGGAAAACCAGATAATATCAAAAAGGTTTGTCGCCAACCATACCAATCAAAAAGATAATGATTCAACCGTGAGAAAATAGCCCCTCCCAAACTTGTACCCACCAATACGATTCCGAGTGCCAAACCTTTTTTGTCATTAAACCATGTCGAAACCAATATGATACACGACACCGAACCCGCCGAAATCATCGAAATTCCGAGAAAAAAATGAATAGCATAAGCCTGATATTTATTATTAATCAAGCTGTAACTGGCTAAGGTGATTGCTAACATTAGTGTGCCAAACAAAAGCATTTTACGAACTCTGATTTTGTCAATAATGACTCCCGAAATAAAGATAAAAAAAAGCGTAACTCCGTTGGTAACAGATTCTCTAATCTTTAATTCTTCACGACTCCAATGAAATTCACCTAAAAAAGCCTTATCAAAAATAGATAAAGACGTGGTAGTCAAACCATTAACAACAACCAAGATAATCAATCCCATAAAGCACATAAGCCACGGGTAATATTTTTGTTTCCAATTAGGGGTTAGCGATGAAGGTTCAATATTTTTTTGAAACATTCCTGAAATTGTATTGATTTGGAAGCGGACGTATAAACTAAACTACTATATTTATACTTGGGTTCACACCAGAACTCAAATTTTATTTTAACCCTTTCCCAAAACCTTCATTTTTTATGAAATACCGCTTTACCAATTTTCGTCAATCTGGAATAACCTCACTCCTTAGTTTGCTCCTTTTGTTTTCAAGTTTTACACTATTTGCTCAAAGCCGCATGGTTACAGGTCGAGTAGTTAGTGGGGACGGCAAACCTCTCGCAGGGGTTAATGTTACCTCAAAATCTTCAACCGTTGGCACAACGACTGATGCTGATGGAAAATACAAAATAAGTGCTCCTGATGCACAGGGTACTCAATTACAATATTCGTCCGTTGGTTATCGTAGCATCGAAAAAACAATGAATGCTTTTTCTGAAATCAATATCGTGATGTACGAAGAGATTTCGGAACTAAGTCAAGTAGTTGTTACGGCAACTACCCAGCCTGTCAGAAAATTAGAAACAGTAACTGCCGTGGAGGTAATTGATGCAAAACAAATAGCTCGGTCAAGTTCTGTGAGTATTGCGGATGCTATCAAGTACGTTCCTGGGGTATTTGTCCATACAGGGGCAGGGCGTACCCGTAACGCTATTTGGATGCGAGGATTCCCCGATAATGGTTCAAATGGTTTTGTTTATAGCTCCTTGCTTTTTGACGGTTTACGTACTTTTGCCAGTCCCGAAATGGTACCCGATGCAGCATTCAGAATGGACATGAACGTTGAAAAAATTGAGGTAGTTAGAGGTGCAGCCGCAACTTTGTACGGGCGAGGAGCCGCTGCTGGTGCCATTAACGTAATTACTAAAACAGGAGGAACAGAACACGGTGGAGGCATTAGATTTACGGGAGCTAATAATAATATGCGTCAGTTAGATTTTAACGTAAATGGACCTCTCAATGAATCAAAGACTTTTCGTTATAATATTGGCGGTATGTACTTGACAGACAATGGTTTCCGTAATAATTTACACCCTGACGAAGGGGGACAAATTAGAGCAAATTTTGATTATTTGGACGATAAAGGAAACACTTTGAGATTATCGGGCGGGATAATCAATATGAATATTCAAAATCAAATTGATATTCCTTACGCCTACAATGACCTAAACAAACCTGTTGGAAATTACACAACCAGAGATATTGCATTGCCCGTTAACTACGAATTGAGGGGTAGAACTTTTGCGACAACTTATTCAGACGGTACAAGGGAAGTGCTTGATATTGACAAAGCTGCACGAGAAGGAAACTTATCAAAAGGTCTAAATATTGGTTTAAAATTGAACCTGAACCTCGGAGGAGGCTTTACACTGAATAATAACGGACGGTATCAGGATATGCTCACGGGTACACAGTTTGACTTTCCATTAACCCAGTTTTGGGGTTCTGGTGTCCAAAATAGAGCTTTTTTTGCGGGAGGAACGCCTGACCAAGGTTCAAGAGGGTTTGATTATATCAATGAGTTAAGATTGGTAAAAAATATAGAATTAGGTGGTTCAATCCATAATATTACCGCAGGATATTATTACAGCTCTGTAAAAGTTAGAGCCATTGCTTGGGGTATATTTTATGGACTTTCAAAAAGTGATGACATTTCGGCTCGTTCAGTTGTAGGCTCAACACTGGTGGGCGGAGCAATTCTTCCATCACTTTTCAGAAATGGAACTTACGTAGAAACGGTAAACTCGTATTTTATTGGTGACCAAATGAAATTCAATGACAAACTGACTATCAATATCGGATTAAGAAATGATGTCATTGATTTGGATATGACCGAAGACCGTTACGCCTATCAACGTAACGCCCGAAGAACTGTACAACACAGTGGAACGAGTTTTTCATTGGGTTTTAATTATTTACTGAATGAAAATACTGCCATTTACGGTAATGTTTTGAGTGCATATCGAGCTCCTGATTATTCAGCATATACGACTGTTCAATATGCTTATCGCAAATTGACAGACCCCTCTGACACAAGGACTTTGTTGAACCCTGGGGCAATATCATTTCCAAAAAACGCTAATGGTATTGCTGACTTTACACAAATTACTACAAAAGATGAACTGGGAAGAACAATGTACACTAATCCTTACATCGACAAAAATGAGCAAATTACAAGTGTAGAATTGGGATATAGAACTACTTGGAAGGATTTGAGTTTTGATGGAGGAATCTTTTTAAATAATCTCAATAACCGCCTTGTATCTACTTTTGTGGGAGCAAATGCCGTAAGTGTACCCGCAGGTGATAATAGAATTTACGGGACTGAGATTAGTCTGACTTACACGCCCTTAGCAATCAAAGGTTTGTATTTAAGAACAAGTTTAACCCTCCAAAAAACAGAATATACTTCTTTGAAACAAGGAGTTTCTGTGGCATTTCTTGATGGAAAACAACTCGTTAATGCAAATAATATTCCAACGCCCGAAAAAAGAAACATTGATTTATCTGGAAATAGAGTAGCAAGTGTGCCATCAACCATTTGGAATTTGAGTGTAGGGTATGAAAATAGTTATTTCGGAATAAATATGAACAACAACTTTGTGGCGGGTCGTCCCGTTGATACTTTCAATACTTTAGATTACCCAACGGCAAGTCTAATGGATGCCAATATATTTGCTAAATTGTTGAAAAATACGCTAAAATTAAAAGTCAGTTCGTTTAATTTATTGGGAATAACAGGAGCCAGTAGCGTGGTATCAGCACAAACGGATGATACATTTTACCTCACCAATTTGAACAAAGATGCCGATAATTTTAAATATGTTCGTGGTGTTCCGTTTCTACCACAACGGTTTATGTTCTCGGCTGAGGTTTCATTTTAATTTGTATAACTCATGTTACGCAGAACTTCATTTTATACAACGGATTGAAATCGCAGCGGCGAACCGTCCGTTGTTAGGAAATCGGTCATCCCTCTGGGATTCT
>JAYUOX010000044.1:0-6362 GCA_043760595.1 Cytophagales bacterium | reverse complement strand
CGACATTTACCCTTCACGATGATGATTGATGTGGAGGTAAAAGCCAAAAAAGATTGCGAAATTACGCCCCACAGCGTAATGTCTGCTCCTGATATGTTGCGAGATGTGAAAAATTCTTATGCCCTCATTGACCGTCCACACGCTTTGATTCCTTTGATGACATCAGTAGCAAAATCGCCTACGGGCAAACATACGTTGGCAGCCTCTAACTCCTTTATTTTCAGCGAAGAACGTGGCAAAGAACCCCAATTAATCCACGAAGAATGGGACTACGGAATGCACCGTTTGAAGTTCTCAAAAAAGATGATTGCGGGCGAAACGTATTCGTTCAGTATCGTAGGTTCAACGATTTCAACGGAACAAACACCCGATCCACAAAACGAAGCCGAAAGATTAACGATTTATGCAGCTTTGGAAAAACACGACCGCTTATTGAGTCGTCATAAAGCCGATTGGGCAAAACTTTGGACTTCCGACATCAAAATTGAAGGCGACCCAGAGGCTCAACGAGCTGCCCATTTTGCGATGTATCATTTATATTCATTTTGTCGTGAAGGACAAGCGTACAGTCTTTCGCCAATGGGACTTTCGGGTTTGGGATATAATGGTCACGTATTTTGGGACACTGAAATTTGGATGTACCCTGCCATCTTGGTACTACATCCAGAAATGGCGAAATCACTCTTAGAATATCGTTTTGAACGCATGGAATCTGCCCGTGCCAATGCAAAATCTCATGGATACAAAGGCGTAATGTTCCCCTGGGAATCGGATGATAAAGGACAGGAAGCCACACCAGTTTGGGCTTTGACGGGACCATTCCAACATCATATTACGGGTGATATTGGTTGGGCTTTTTGGAAATATTATGAAGTAACGAAGGACAGAGAATGGCTCAGAACTCGTGGTTATCCATTATTAAAAGAAGTAGCAGATTTTTGGGTAAGTCGTGCCGAGAAAGGAACGGACGGAAAATATCACATCATCAACGTGGTTTGTGCGGATGAATGGGCAGAAAATGTGGACGATAATGCCTACACCAACGGCATGGCAAGAGAGGTTTTAGGTTTTGTTACGGAGGCCGCCGAAGAATTAAAAATTGTGCCAAATCCAAGATGGGAGGAGGTAATGAACGGCTTAGTAGTTTTGAGAAATGCCGATGGTGTAACCAAAGAACACGCCACTTATAACGGAGAAATTATCAAACAAACCGATGTTAATTTATTGTCGTACCCCATGCACCAAGTGATTGAACCTGAGTTAATTAAAAAAGATTTGGATTATTACGAATCCAGATTGTCTCCCGATGGACCAGCCATGTCGTATGCTATTTTCTCAATACTTCATGCAAGATTGGGGAATACAGAAAAGGCTTTTGAATTGTTTACGAGAAGTTATAAACCCAACGAAGTGCCACCATTTGGCGTTTTATCAGAAACCGCAGGAGGCACAAATCCATACTTTGCCACGGGTGCAGGAGGATTTTTGCAAACGATTTTAAACGGCTTCGGAGGTTTGGATATTGGTGAAGAAGGCATCACCCAAATCAAAGATATCAAGTTGCCAAAAACTTGGAAATCTTTGACGATTACGGGGGTTGGGGTTGAGAAGAAGACGATTGTGGTTGTGAACGAGAAGTAAGATTAGCACTTTTTAACCCTACCAAGGGTTTTGAACCCTTGGTAGGGTTTGAAGGTGAGTAAATTAAAGCCCTACCAAGGGTTTCAAACCCTTGGTAGGGTTGATAAGATATTGAAAAGTCAAAGCTAAATGGAGAAAAACTACATGAACAAATTCTCAGATAATTTTCAACCAGATACTTATTATCATGTGTATAATCATGCTATTGGGCATGAGAACTTATTTAGGAATGAGGGGAATTACCAATATTTTCTTAAAAAATACGCTGAATATCTTTATCCTGTTTGCCAAACGTATGCTTACTGTTTGATGCCCAATCACTTCCATTTACTCATTAAAATAAGGAACAAAGAAGAAATAATCACTTTTTACATTGAGAAAGAGAAAAGAAAAGGTAAAGAGTTTGAGGATAATAATGCTTTGTTAGAAACGCTTGACTTTCATAAACTGGTAATGTTGCAGTTTCAACATTTCCTAAACGGTTACGCACAGGCAATTAACAAACAGTTCAACCGTAAAGGAGGGCTTTTTCTGAATCATCTCAAAAGAATAATAGTTGCTACGGATAGTTATTTTACTTCATTCGTTCATTATATCCATTTCAATCCTGTTCATCATGGTTTTTGTAAAGATTTAAGAGATTGGCAGCATTCGTCATACAATGCTTTTTTATTGGATAAAGCAACTCGCTTGGAAAGAGATGAAATTTTGAATTGGTTTGGGAATCAAGAACAATATTTACGATTTCATCAACAGCCTCTTGACACAAATAGGTTTAGTGGAATTGAATTTTCTTGATGAATGTAATACCAAACCAGTCAAACTAACAACCTTCCCAAGGGTTCAAAACCCTTGGGAGGGCTAAAAAGAATACATAAATGTCAAAAAACCGCTTAGAAGCATTCAGCGATGGTGTTTTATTACCATTGCCCTTAAAATCACAAAATCATGGAATCCCCCAACAAAATAACCCTATTCAATCATTTAGAAAATCAGGTTGAATCTCATCTACAACAAGCCGTCCGAGAATATCAAAACCTCACAAATGAAATTTTACTAAAACCCTCTATATCAGGTGGTTGGAGTATTACAGAGTGCTTGGCACATCTCAATTTTTATGGTAATTATTATCTTCCTGCCTTTGAAAATGGACTCAAAAACAGCCCAGATAATACGAATGCAGAAACCATAAAAAGTTCATGGTTAGGGCGTAAATGTATTGATTCGATGAATCCAGAAACTGGTAAGAAAAAGTATAAAGCCTTCAAAGCGTACATTCCTACGCCAAATTTAGATGCCAAAGCCACCGTTGCGGAATACATCAATCAACAAGAAAAAATGTTGAAAATATTACGAATGGCTCATTCAAAAGATATTCAATCCATCAAAATACCAATTTCTATCGCAAAATTTCTTAAATTGAACCTCGGAGACGCTTTACAGTTCTTGGTGGTTCATAATGAACGTCATATTCAGCAGGCAAATCGAAATTTATAACCAAATCAAAACAATCAATTAATGAAAATCTTTAAACTAATTCTAACTTTCCTCTTCGGAATATTCATGATTTATGGCGGTGTCAATCACTTCATCAAACCCGAAATGTACGCCCCATTCATTCCTGATTTTTTACCAAATCAATTCACCAATTATCTGTTTGGGGTCTTAGAAATTGTCTGTGGCGTGGCGGTATTTATTCCGCCTTTTCGGGGATGGGCAACTTTGGGTATTTTGGCAATGATGTTGATATTTTTACCGCTCCACGTATGGGATGTTTTCAGAGAAAAACCAGCCATCGGCAAGCACGAAATAGCACTGATTCGCTTGCCTGTACAGTTTTTATTTATTGCTTGGGCTTGGTTTATTAGTAGAAAATGAAAGAAATTATTACTGAAAAAACCAATCTTCATCCCCGAAATCCACATCGTTCACGATACGATTTCAAAGCACTCATTGAGGCTTGTCCAGAGCTTTTACCGTTCGTTTTTATCAATAAATATGAATCCCAAACTATAGATTTTGAGAACCCAAATGCTGTAAAAATGCTTAATAAAGCGATTTTACAGCATTTTTATAAAATTGAGTACTGGGATATTCCTCCGCACTATCTTTGTTCACCCATTCCTGGACGGGCTGATTATATTCATTATGTGGCTGATATATTGGCTTCGTCAAATAAAGGAATTATTCCCAAAACCGTAAAAGTGCTTGATATTGGCGTTGGGGCAAATTGTGTTTATCCCATCATAGGTACACACGAGTACGGATGGGATTTTGTGGGTTCAGATATTGACCCAGTTGCCATTCAGTCTGCCCGAAATATTATCCAAAATAATCCCACAATTTCTGATAAAATTGAAGTTCGTTTACAAATTTCTCCCGACCATTTTTTCAAAGGAATCATCCAGTCTGATGAAGCCTTTGATGTATCAATTTGCAACCCACCTTTTCATGCTTCGATGGCAGACGCTACGGCTGGGACTCAACGAAAAATCAAGAATTTGAGCGGAAAGAAATCTGAGAGACCAACTTTAAATTTTGGAGGACAAAATGCTGAATTATGGTGTGAAGGTGGCGAAGAGCATTTTGTCAAAAACATGATTATAGAATCTGCTTCGATACCTTTTAGATTTCGTTGGTTTACGAGTCTTGTTTCAAAGAAAGAACATTTACCCAATATTTACCAAGCCTTAAAAAGAGTAAGAGCCTCGGAAGTCAAGACAATTGACATGGCACAAGGACAGAAAATTAGTAGGATTGTGGCTTGGAGGTTTTAGTAAAACCAACCATTATCTTTGTTTCATTCTTTTTACCCTCAAACTCCACATCGAAAGAGCTACTAAAATCACATAAGCACCTGAAATACAATAAGATAGAATAATAAAAAAGTCAAGATAGTTGATGCTTTTTTGGAAAAAATTTTTATAAAATAACACCAAAATACTACCCATATAAGCATAGTAATCTGCGAAAGTTATCAGAAATCCAACCGTTCCAGACTTCTTAAAAGCAGCAATCATCCGCTCAAAATAGAGGCTATTGCACATTGAATACGCCATATATACACCCAAGCCCAAGGTCGTGAGCCATGTTACAGGTGATAAGATTTTTTGTTGAAAAAGTAGGGTACTCACGCCAATCAAAACGCCCCCCGCCAACATCAATAATTGAATAATCATGAAGGCTTTATAGTTATTTTGAACCCAACGCATAGCAGCCATCATCAACAAAACGGTGATGGCGATGGGCGTTTCGGTCTGGGTAAAAATGGCTGAATTGTTACCGTAACCCAACAGTTTCCAAATTTCAGGCGTAAAATTATCTCTGAATTCTCGGAAGGTAGTCAGGAGGACATAAGAGACGACAAAAATAGTCATGCTCAAGGTAAATTCTTTGATAAATACCTGTCTATCAGCCCTTTGCATGGGCTTTCGTTCAGTACGATTTTCTCGGTCTTCGTCAGTGGGTGGAGGAATTTGCCCCATTAGCCAAACGCAAATTCCGAAAGGAATAATCATAATCGCCCCAGCCACAAAAGGCATCCAAAATTGACTCACTTCGAGGCTCGTCATTACCCATTTACCGATGCTTTTAGCAAACCCAGAACCCATAATAAACGATGCGGTGAGTACCGCTACTAATAAATCCGTCGTTTTTCTGCCTTCCAAAAAACCTAAGATTGTACCATAAACCATCCCTAAAGGAAGACTCGCCAAGAAGATAAAAAAGAGGTTGTAAGGTGCTGGTGTGAGGGCAAAAAACAGATAGCAAATCCACGATAAACTAATCATTATCAGTAAGTTACGAGAACGATTTTGGGGTAACATTTCTGAAACATACTTGATTCCCAAACCCTTAGAAGCCGCAAAACCCAAGACTTGGGCGGTGATAATAAGTATTTTGAAATTCACCCCCCAAAACACCAATTCCTCATAAGTTGCCGCTGTGTATGCTCGCCTAAATGGGTAAAAACACATATAGGTAAAAAATGCCGTTACGGAAGCAAACACGGTGAAATTGAATGAGTTACGGTTGAGTATTTGAGTTAGTTTTCTTTGCATGATGAGGATTTATTGTGAATGTTATTTTGAGAAATTCCTCATAGTAAAAATCTGCGAAAATCTGCGTTGCTAAAGGCATCTGCGTCATCAGCGTGCTATCTTCGGAATCACAATCATCACCGTCTGCCTCCCATCAATATATCTGAATCCTTTTTCATCAAAAAAACCATCTTCTTCCAACATAATTCTAATAGTCTTTTTCCATTCAGAAATCTCAACGGCGGCGTTCAGTTCAATTGAAAAAGCTGTGTTTGGGTTGAGTGGATAGTCGCCACTGCCGATGGTTTTGCCTTGATTATCCCACATTCCGATGGTGGGTCCCGCAGCGTGTCCGTGATTGCCGATGGGGTGCGTGTAAATTGTTCCGTTCAAGCCCTCTTTTTTGGATTGTTCCAAGGCTTTTGCTAAAATCTCATTGCCCGACATTCCCATTTTGAAGTTGTCCGTTAAGCAATTTTGTACTTGATTACCTTGTTTGAAGGCATTTTTCAAGAAATCGGGAATATCAGTTTCACCCGCTCGCAATACGTAGGCGTGTTGCTGTTGGTCGGTGTTTAGTCGTAAATAAGTTATCCCAAAATCACAATGCAGTAAATCGCCTTGCTTGATAATTTGCTTGCTTGGGCGTTTGGTGAAAGTTCTGAGATGGTCAAAATTATC
>JAYUOX010000043.1:0-6367 GCA_043760595.1 Cytophagales bacterium | reverse complement strand
TTAATATTAAGGCTTCACTCAAAATGAAGCCTTAATATTAAAATACCCTAAAACCCCACCCCAACAGTCAAAGTCCTAATCCTACAAACATACATATTGGAAGTAATATAAAGCGTCCCCCCATCACCTCCCCAAGCACAGTTGGCGGTGGGTTCGTTGGTGTCGATTCTGCCTAAGAGTTTGCCTTCGGGGGAGATGATTAACACGCCTCCTGGTCCTGTGGCGAAGAGATTTTCCTTTTTGTCGATTTTCATGCCGTCGGGTAAGCCTTTTAATTTGCCTTCTTTTACGGCGAATGTGGCATCGTAAAATACTTTTCCATTCGCCAAACTTCCATCATTTTGGACAAGATATGACATGATGATTGCTCGGTCTGGGTCGGATTGGGCAACATATAAAATCTTTTCATCGGGCGAAAATGCTAATCCGTTTGGTCTTTGTAAATCGCTGATTACTACGCTAACTTTTCCATCCGTTCCAATTCTGTAAACGCCAAAAATATCTGTCTCACGGGTTGGGTCGTTTTCGTGTTTATCGAGTCCATAAGGTGGGTCGGTGAAGTAATATGCACCGCTTGAATGTTGAACAACATCATTGGGACTGTTGAATCTTTTTCCTTGAAAATTGTCTGCCAAAGTTCGTTTTCCGCCTACTGTTAAGGGCATTGCTGATACTCTTCTGTCGCCGTGTTCACAGGCTACTAATTCGCCTTTCTGGTTGATAATCAAGCCGTTACTGCCTGGTTCGTTGCTATATCTGCCCAAACCTGTATAGCCCGAAGGTTTCAAAAACGGAGTTGCGGATTTATCGCCTTCTTTCCAACGATAAATGGTGTTGGCGGGTACGTCTGAGAATAATAAATATTCGCCATTTTTAACCCAAACAGGTCCTTCTGACCACATATATCCCGAAGAAAGGACTTCGATTTTGGCATCTGGGGCGATTAATTTATCCAAAGAAGGGTCAATTCTGACTACTTTTCCAAGGGTTGGATAGTTGGTTTGGGCTGAAATATTTGACATAAAAATAACAGTTAGAAAGGTTGATAAGATGAATTTCACTAATCTGTATGATTCATGGCATGACTCGAAGTCATGCCATGAATATAGGTTTTTTCTATTTTTCATGGTTTTATACGCCAAAGGGTTTGAAAATGGGGTGGGCAATTTTGATTTCATTTCTATTGATAATTTCCAAAATTCGATAATTGATTTCTTCTTTTGCTTTATCAAAAACGGGTGATTCATTGGTGGCAATGTTGTACGAAATGGTGATGTCCAATGAGTTTTCGCCAAAGCCTCCAAAGCGGGTAGAACTGGGGTCTGGTTTGTAGATAAGTGGATGATTATGAGTTACTTGATTGATTTCTTGGATAATTTTTTGGAGAATTTCCATCGTAATATCATCTTGTAATTTTACGTTATATTTGGCTTTTATGTAAGGTCTTTGAGTCTGATTTTCAAGGGCTTGGGCGGTTAGTAGTCGGTTGGGAATGGTTATCAAACTGCCGTCTCCTGTACGTAGGCGGGTGCTACGAAAACCGATTTTTTCGACATCGCCCGTAACTTTATCTAAGTGGATGGTATCACCGACCACGAAGGGCAAATCCAAGAAAAGGGTGAAGGAGGCAAAAAGATTTTCCAAAGTTTCACGGGCTGCCAAGGCAATGGCAAGTCCACCAATGCCCAGACCTGTTACCAACGCCACGACATCGACTTTAAAAATGAAGCCAAGCATGACAAAAATCGTGAGAATCGTAATTCCAATAACGACTAAATCCTTGAAAAATGGGATAAATTGTTCGTCTAATTTGGAAGCGGTTAAAGTGGCTCTTTCTTGAAAAATGAGGGAAATAAATTTGGTAATTCTGACTAAAATCCAAGCAATCGAAAAGATAAAAAGTCCTTCAAATATCTTTAAAAGTAACATTCTTATTCCAAAAACTTCTACGGATGGGAGTTTCCATGAGTCTGGGAAATGGACAAATGATGATGCTAAGTATATGATAATCAGGGAAATAAATAATTTTATAGGTTTTTGGAGCATCTCTACGCAGGTGTGTATGGGGATGCGGTCATGGCGAATGAATCGGTAGAGAATTTTGCTGAAATAGTCGGCAAGGAAACGTCTGAAAAATAGCCCGAAAATGATGATTCCGAGTAGCCAGAGGATGTCGGTAACTTTATTTTCGAGAAATTCAGAAGGTAAATATTGCATTTTTGAGGGTTTTGATGAAATACAAAGTTAATTTATATTCAGTAATTTTACGATAGGAGTTTAATCTGTGAAAACACAAAATGAATCTATCCATAGACTTAGGAAATACTTATGCCAAAACAGGTTTTTTTCAAGAAGGGAAACTATTGGAAACTAATTGGAAATTGACCTATTCGGAGTTAGTAGATTACGTACAAAAGATTCATCCTCAAAGAATTATGGTTTCTTCGGTGAGTTATTCTGAGGATCAATTACGAGACGAATTTTCAAAAATTACGTCTGAAATATATCTTCTAAAAATTACGACTCCCGTGCCTTTGACCAAGCTCTACGACACGCCCGAAACGTTGGGTGCTGACCGTGTGGCGGCTGCCGTTGGGGCGAAGGTTTTGTACCCTGAAAAGAACTGTTTGGTGATTGACATGGGTACTTGTATTACGTATGATTTGGTGGATGCGGACGATAATTTTCACGGAGGAATTATCTCGCCAGGCGTGCGGATGAGGTTTAAAGCGATGAATGTTTTTACGAAAAGATTACCATTGTTAGAACCCGAAGATATACCAGATTTGATTGGAAAAAGTACCAAACACGCCATGCAAAGCGGGGTTATGAATGGATTATTGGCGGAAATAAACGGGCTTATTGAGGAGTATGAAAAGGTTTTAACAAATATTAACGTCATTTTCTGTGGTGGTGATGCCACTTACTTTGCAAACCGCATAAAATACCCGAACTTTGTAGTCCCAGAATTAGTGCTGATTGGACTTAACCGAATTTTAGAATATAATGTTGAATAACGAAAAAGGTTTTAGGTTTATGGTTTTAGGTTTTAGTGATTTCACATTACCTAAAATTAAATTTTTATTAATGAATACAATGAGAGCAAACGCCTACTGTTTACTGATTACTGCCTACTGCCTACTTTTTACCACAAAAACTAACGCACAGCAAACCAATTCCCCTTTATCCTATTTAGGAATCGGTGAAGTTTACACGGGCGGGACTGCCGTCAATTCGACGATGGGAGGTTTGGGCGTTGCCAATTCAAACGGAATTTATATCAATACGCTCAATCCAGCACTTTTGGCTCGAAATCGTTACACCGTTTTTGAAATGGGCGTGAACACCGAGGGCAAATCAATGCAAAATAATAGACAACGTTCTGATACCTACGGGGGAACGATTGGACCAATTATGATAGCCTTGCCCGCTTCGCCAAGATGGACGTTGGCGTTGGGACTTGCTCCCCATAGTGTTGTTGATTACAAAACTTTTTCTTCCCAAAAACTTAGTATCGTAGGCACAGACAGTATTACCTACACTTATAATGGTGATGGTGGTTTGAATAAAGCAGTTATTGCCAATGGTGTGAGAGTTGGAAAAGAGATGTACGTAGGACTTGAAAGTTCGTTTTTGTTTGGAGTAATCAACCGTGATGTTACGACCCAAAATTTTAGTGATAATCAAAATTATCAAGTCAAAAGAGCCAACAGAGAGAATTATTCTGGGTTGCATTTTAAATTGGGGTGGGCTTGGAAACATAAATTGAACAAGGATTATTTCTTGAATTTTGGAGCTACGGCAGATTTTGCTCAAAGTCTTGGTGCAAAATCATTAACCAGTTTTGTAACCAGCAATGCTTCTGGATTGCAAGTGATAAACGCAGATACGTTAAGTAATCCAAGCGGAAAAATATCATTACCCGCTGTTTATCGTCTGGGTGTTAGCCTTGAAAAACCAGCAAAACTATTAGTTTCTTTGGACTATTCAATGACTCAATGGTCTGGTTTTCAAAATATTAATGGCACATCGGAAAATCTTAAAAATGCTTCGACTGTGGCTTTTGGAGCTGAATTTATCCCAAAATTTGATGCACTTCACGGTTATTTTAATCACGTGATGTATCGGGTCGGAGCAAATTATACGACTACTCCTTATGCTTTTAATGGCAAAGATGTCGCAAATGATATGAGCTTTTCGGTAGGGGCATCGTTTCCATTGAGAACCATCTCCTATATCAACGTTGCGTATGTGAGAGGGAAAAGGGGCGTTTTGACAACGAATGGAATTGAAGAGGTTTACAATAAAGTAGTCGTAGGATTTTCATTGGGAGACTTTTACTGGTTCCGTAAACCTAAGATTGATTAATGTTGTGTAGGTGTTGGGGGGTTAGGTTTTGGGGTTTAGTGAAAAAGAAAAAAATATTTGTGGATAAAATGTTGATAATTAACTACTTAAAAATATTTTACAATGCCGTGGTCAGTGTTCACGGGGTCGCCCAGACTGACCACTTTTGTTGCTATCAAATAAATTTTCCCTTCCTCCTTTTACCCATCTCCTTTCTCCTCTCTTCCTGCGAAGAAGACAAAAAAGCCATTAAAAAAGAGGAATACAAAGGTCCTATTTCAGAGATTTATGGAATTAATATGACTTATTCTGACTCTGCGAGATTGGTCGTTAGAATGACTACGGATGTACAATTGACTATGGCGACGGAGGATAAGATTTACCCCAAAGAAATCAGGGTTTTCTTTTTTGATAAATTTGGAAATAATACTACGAAATTAAGAGGAGATTCTGCCCGATATATTAAATTAAAAAACCTTTACCGAATAATGGGAAGGGTACAAATTGATAATCAAGTAAAGCACGAAATCTTGGAAACGCCAGAGCTTTTTTGGAGTCCCGATACGAAAAAGATGTACACCGATAAACAAGTCGATATTAAAACTCCCGACCAAGTGCTACATGGTGTAGGGATGGATTCTAACCAAGATTTTACGGATTATACGATTCGGAAAGTTACGGGGGTTGTTAGTGTGAAAAGTCTTCCGCAACAATAGGTAATTTGTTGAAGTTTGAATTGTTGAATTGTCGTGTTCTCAACAATTCAAACTTCAACAATTACTTTTTACACCCTTCCAACACCTTTTGTACACTTTTTACATCCGTAATTACCTTCTCATTTCCCCATTCATTGTAAATGTACGTAGCGATTTCGGCTACATCCAAAGCCTGTAATTGTGTATTGGCGGGCATTGGTTGGCGGTAAGTTTTGCCATTGACTACGATGGTGTCTTTCAAGCCATATCTCATGGAACAAAGAATCAAATTCTTATTATCTTTCAAGAAATCTGATCCTGCAATGGGCGGATAAAGTCCTGCTAAACCTTGACCATTGTCTTGGTGGCAATTGGCACAATGTAGTTTATAAAGTGCTTGACCGTCAATGTAATACTGTTTTAGTTTTACGTCTTCTTGGCTGCATGAAGTGGTGAGTAGGCAGTAGGCAGTTAGTAGTAGGCAGTTTAATAGTATCTTCATTTTCGTTTTTAATTTAATCACTAAATCACAATTCACAACTCCTTTAACAATATATCCATATCTTCCATCAATTTATCTACTTTTTCAGGAACCGTTCCGTCATAAATTCCTCTGATATGTCGGTTTTTATCTACTAAAATAAATGCACCGCTATGAACAATTCCGCCTGGTTCGGAAGGGTCGTCGGTGGCAGAAACCATGTAACTTTTTTGCCCGATTTCGTAGATTTTTGCTTTATCGCCCGTGACCATTTGCCATGTTTTTGATTTTATACCTAAGTTGTTCATAAATTCACGTAGCACAGCGGGTGTATCATGACGTGGGTCTATACTATGTGAAAGAATGCCTACTTTTGGATTATCCTTGAACTTCTCATAAATCCGTAACATTTGGGTTTTCATCTTCGGGCAAATCGTTGGACAAGTCGTAAAAAAGAAGTCAGCTACATATATTTGACCTGCGTAATCCTTCTGCGTAATTTTCACAGAATCTTGGTTAATAAACTCAAAATCAGGTATTTGGTGATAAACTGTGTCCGTAATTTGCTTTCCATTAACTGTTTTTACGACTGTTTCTTTATTGCCGAGAATGGGGAGTTTTTCGGGGGTTGGATTGCAGGCGGAGAATAAAGAGCATTGAGCAATAAGCAATGCGTGAGAGATGATATGTTTCGATATTTTCATAAATTTTATTTGTAGAAACCAATTTGGTACATGAAAATCATTTTCAAATTAACTAATTTCCACATTTTCAAATTAGGTTCACTTCCCCAAAAACCCCTTAGCCTCCTCTATACTCTTATCAGTCAGCACTTTAACTTCGG
>JAYUOX010000042.1:0-6368 GCA_043760595.1 Cytophagales bacterium | reverse complement strand
TTGTAAGCCTTAACGATTACACCGATTTGACCCGTCTCTTTGTAAGTGGCGGAAGTTGTATCAATTTGACCGTTGGAATTATAATCACGGAAGACAGTACCCGAAACCTGAGAAAAAACAGATTGGGAAGTAAAAAAGAAGCAGAGTACTGCGAAGACTCTAAAAAATAGAGAATTGATTTGGAAATCTTTCTTCATGGCGGTTGGAAAGAATTTTGGATTAAAATGTATGGTGGCATCAAAAAAATGCCACCAATAAATTATAAACAATATTCGTACCAAAACTTAGTTCTTCTCTGAACTAATCGGTAAGCACGTATTTGGTGGACAAACTTTTGGACATTCTATGTGTCTCAGTTCTACGGTTTTATCCGTAAAACAAGTTCCTCCCATATTATAAAGTCGTATCGTAAAGTTTTTTGTTACCGTTGGATTTGGTAAAATGATTACACTATTCGCTGGCGTAATATTAGGCAACGAAGCGTAAGATTTTGTACCCGTGAAAGTTGAACCTCCCGAATAATCATATTTGGCTACGTTCTGAGGATTAACAATCGTGAACGAAGCATTAATACTAATTTGTCCGTTTGTACACTCAGGGTCAAAAAACGTAATATCTGAACTTGGAACTGGATTAACTGTTAATTTCACGGTATCAGCACATTCTGTTGATGTTGCATAACTCAAAATATATTCGTGAACACCAACAGTAAGTCCTAAAACTTGACCAGAAGCTACATCAATGGTTGATGAACCCGAAAGTTTAGTCCAAGTCTGTCCAGAAGGTGCATCAGCAAATTTATATTGTCCATCGCTTGGTTGGCAGAAAGTTTGGTCTGAACCTGCATTTAATTTATTACAAACAAACCCAACATCCAGAGTATGATTAACGCTACCCGTTACACCAGTCGTAACATTGATGGTTGGAAAAGAACCTCCACCAATATTTTTAAAAAAAGCATCACTATCGTTTAGGTCATTGGCATTCGTTACCGAACTATTCAAAACCGTCAAATCGTAATTTATTCCATCTCTTAATAATTTATAATCAGCAATTTGCGTCTCCCCAAAAACAACATCATAGTTTGTTTTTGGAATTAACGTTGAATCTGCCCCTGTACCTATCCAAGTACCAGCTCCAATTTTTGATGAGGTTGAAAAATAATAGTCTCCATCAGCATTAGTGGTTGTTTCAGCAATTTTAACGCCTGCCTTGTATAAGCTAACTTTTATCCCTGCAAAAGATTCTTCACAAGCATCTTGAACACCGTCTCTGTTATTATCTTTCCAAACTCGGTTTCCAATTTCAAGGAAAGTAGGCAAATCACATCCCAAGGTAATATCACCCAAACCTTGGGTTTTGCCGAATGTTCCATCTGAAGTACCCGAAGTACCACTTAAATCTGTTTGATAAACTCGATAAGCTGAATTAAAATTACCCGTAGTATTATTGTACTTACGAACACCCGCTGAAAAAGAAATATCAGATCCATCCACGCCTATGCCTGAAAGCGGATCCATAGCCGTATTAACCACCTCACCCGAACCTGCCCGTATCGCTAAACCACCAATAGAACTTTCAGTGTGATAGGTAATACCGCTATTATATACGTCATCATTATAAAACTCCCCAAAGCCAGGACCCTGATCGTTGGTGGGTCCATAACCCGTTACAGAACCAGCCTTAGCGGCATTTTCTAAAATATAGGTACCCCCAGAAAAAAATACCCGCAAAATATCTCCACCACTGATGCTTGTGAAACTACCCTGACCATTTGTATCGTAGTTGAGATAGCCACCTTGTGTGCCTGAACGATCACCAAAGGCAATCACCATCGAACCGTTGGTATCAAACTCAATGTCAGAAAATATGGGTTGTGGACGAATTAAAAAATTTGAAGCAGGAGCAATATAATCGCTAAAAGTATCTGTCCACGGAAACCACCCAGTTATGCTACTCCAAATATCGCCGAGTGGATAACCCTTTGGATAAGTGAGCGGAAAATCAAAAACTTTACTCCACGTAGAAGTCGCTACATCATATTTGTGAACATAAGCTCGCATATCTGATTTAGTACCGCTGCTTCCATCACAAACTGAACCAGCATAGACAGCACCTTTATAAAAATTCAAAGCCCAAGACCGTTGCTGCCCATTTACACAATCCGCCGATGGGATTGTGATAGTACTTTTGAAGGTAATATCCGCTTTATTTTTAGTAGTATTATACGTGCTTAAATTTAATTCATGCACTTTATTCTCGTTAATATTCAGTACCCAAAGCGAAGACTGGTCGTCGTTCAGAGCAATCCCTCCAATACCAACTTTACCCGCTTTCAAAAAACCTTCGGCATCAGCACTGGGGTCTTTTTTGTCGGGTTTTAAATCACGAGAGACGTTACTCCCAATTGTTCCAACGTTGATTGTACTACTCAAAGTAGATAAATTAATATAAGTAGGAATGCCAGGAGATAATGGATTGCTTAAACTTGTCAAATAAATGGCATCCAATCCGCCTGGTCCCAAACCTGCGTGGCGTTTTACAGTTGCGGCACTAAACAAAGTTTTACTATCACGTTGATAAGCCTGAGCCCAAACCGTACCCAGATACTGAGCTTCAATCATAAACGTTTTGGGATCTGTTCCCCCAGTATTTGCATATGGAAAACCCACTAACGCATCGGCAGTCTTTGATGTACCCTCAGCCAAAGGGTTCCCCATCACAAAACAAGGCGTGAACATCAAAGGATTTGTCTGGCAAAAATCGGCTGGATCATTAACGCCCAAATTTACGTTACAGTTAGACGCTTTAACAAACTGAACGCTTGTGCGACCATCAGTACCATTAATTGTTCCCTGACCATATACGGATGATAAACCTGTGAACTCAACACGGAGTGGATACTTACTTGCTGGAATATTGAGGGTGTATTGCCCGTTGGCATCTGTGCTGGTGGTAAATTTTGTACCATCACACCCATAGGCTGTTACCGTAGCGTTGGGAACACCATTAACCTCACCACTATTCTTTACACCGTCTGCGTTATAATCATTAAATACCATTCCACCAATACCGCCCACTGGACAGACAATTGGAGCACAGGCTGCGGGCGTAATTATATTGACAGGCGTTGCTATACAAGTACCCCCCGAAAAGTTAGCAGTAATGGTAGTTGCCGAAGATGGTAAACTTATTTCAAAATCAACTACCTGAGGCGAGACAATCGTTTGGGTAGAAATCAGGTCTGGCTGCAAGCCACCCGCTTGTGGATATTGCACGGCAATAAGCCCTGGCTTGATGCTTCGGGTTTGTCCAGCGTAAGAGACAGTAATTGTTTCGCCTGCTGGGGCATTCATCCAAGCAATCTCCACGCTAACCGTTGCTTTGCTCCCTCCGTTTTGATAACACCCTGAAACTGTGGGCTTTATGTTTACGGTACATTGAGCATTAGCATCCGAAGAGGATAAGAACCCAATCGAAATAAGTAATAAAAGTATGACTTTGTGAGACAACGATTTGTACCTCCATATAAAATTGAAGAAACGTAGAGGATTATTTTCTAAAATCTGGAAAATAACAGATTGAGAAAAAACGAAGCAGAATACTGCGAAAACTCTCTGAAAAAGAGCTTTGATTTGGGAATCTTTCTTCATGGCGGTTGGAAAGAATTTTTGATTAAAGTGTGTATTATAATATTTCACAAATAACATACCAAAAATCAATCGCACCTTTACAAAGAGATGTATTTTAAATATAAACATCTAATAATCAACAGTTTATAAATAAAAATAAATTTTGAACATTGAACTATGAAGAAAAGTTTTAGATTGGAAAATTTGGAGAAAGGTCTTTTCAAAAAAAATGCCACGAATGAGTTTAAACACAAAAAAGCCCAACGTTATTAACGTCGAGCTTTCCGAATTATAATCCTTACTTTGTTTTTTCTGTTCTAAAAATGACTTATGTTTACTCAACTCTCTTCACATATTCTGCAACATATATTCATTAACAACTATATTATTACGATTGTTTAAATCGTATATTTTACATTGGGAATGCAATATAATAGAAATGTTTTATAAAAAAACAGTTTTACTAAAAATTTCTTTGGATAATAATGAACCATTGAGTAATCGGTATTACATAACCGTCAAATTCACCATTCTATTGACAAATATTCAATTATTGTAGCCCAGACTTTAATAATAAATCTGGTCGTCGTGTTTTAGTTCTTTCGATGGATTGTTCAAAACGCCAATCGTTTATCTTGGCTTCATGTCCAGAAAGCAATATTTCGGGTATTCCTACTCCTTCAAATTCGGCGGGACGAGTGTAAACGGGTGGAGCTAAAAGATTATCTTGAAATGAATCCGTCAAAGCCGAAGTTTCATCATTCAAAACCCCAGGAATCAATCGAATGATGGCATCGGCACAAACTGCCGCCGCTAATTCTCCTCCCGATAGTACATAATCTCCAATGGAAATTTCTTTGGTAATGAACATATCCCGTACTCGTTGATCAACACCTTTATAATGTCCACACAGGAAAATCAAATTCCCTCCCAACGATAAAGTATTGGCAGTTTGTTGGTTAAAAGTTTCACCATCGGGAGTCATATAAATAACCTCATCATATTCCCTTTCCAATTGCAAATGACGAATACAACGAGCGATTGGGTCAATTAACATCACCATCCCAGCCCCTCCACCAAAGGCATAATCATCAACTTGACGGCTTTTGGTAGTGGTATAATCTCTTAAATCATGCAATACAACTTCTGCATGACCAGCCTCTTGCCCACGTTTCAGAATGGAATGTCCGAAGAAACTTTCCATTAATTTTGGCACTACTGATATGATGTCTATTCGCATAGTTAATTGTTGAGTCATTGAATTGTTGAATTGTTGAAAATTGGCAATATATTGCTAAAAATGTTGATATTCTTCAACAATTCTATAACTCAAACTTCAACAATTAATCCTCCATGTAAACCTCTAATAACCCATCAGGTAAATTTACATTCAAAACCTTCGCTACTTTATCTGCATTTAGTACAATTTCTGAAATTACAGGAATCAATACTTCTTTACCTTTATAGTCCATGACTAACAGGTCTTGGGCTTGCATTGAATGTACGGTATGTACAATTCCTAATTCACCCAAATTCTTATCAATTACTTGATAACCAATGATTTCGTGATAATAAAATTGATTATTTTCTAATTCTGGTAAATCTTCCAAAGGCAAAAATGCTTGAAGATTTATCATGGCTTCGGCTTTCTCGAAGGTATCAATATCTTCAAATTGTACAATTGCCCGATTTCCAGAGAGACGATACGAATTCATGAAATGAGGCACTAATTCGCCCCGAACTTCCAGAAATACACTTTCCAGATCATCGTAATCTTCTGGAAAATCTACGTCAAGCCAAAGTACGACTTCACCTTTGAGTCCGTGTGTTTTGGTAATTTTACCTAATTCAAAACAAGTGTCTTTTGTCATTATTTATCGGTTCACGGTTCAACGGTAAACGGTTCTGGTATTCCTTTAAAAAAAAATGATACAAAACTATAAAGCTCTGTATCATTTCTTTAATTATTCTTCTGAAAATTATGCAGCCGCTGGTGCTTCTGGAGTTACTTCTGCAACAACCTCTTCTGCTACTGGTGCTGATTCTTCAACAACTGCAACAACCTCTTCTGCTACTGGTGCTGCTTCTTCAACTACAGCAACAACCTCTTCGGCTACTGGTGCTACTTCTGCAACAATCTCTTCTGCAACAGGTGCTACTGTTTCTTCAACAACTGCTTCAATTTCCTCTACAACTGCTACTTCTTCTACAACCTCTTCTGCTACTGCTTCAACTTCTGGCGTGTTTTTCTTCACAATTGCCGCTGCACGAGCTGCATTGATTTCGGTTTCTCTTGCCATACGTGTAGCTTTGTCAGCTACTTTTGCTGCATCTAAACCGTCTGACTTACCAGTAATTTTTGCATCCTTGGACGTTTTCCAGTCTTCAAATTTGGTATCTGCAACTTCCTGAGAAATTGCACCTTTATTGACACCTACTTGTAAATGTTTTTTCAACAATACTCCTTTGTATGACAAAATTGCACGAGTTGTATCTGTTGGTTGAGCACCGTTCAATATCCATTTCAAAGCAGTTGCCTCATTCAGATTGATTGATGCAGGATTTGTGTTTGGATTGTAAGTACCGATTTTTTCGATGAATTTACCATCACGTGGAGCTCTTGCGTCAGCAACTACGATATCGTACATTGCTAATTTTTTACGTCCACGACGTGCTAATCTAATTTTAACAGCCATCTGTTATTTACGTTTTAGTGAAGGAACCCGTCCTTCGGTT
>JAYUOX010000041.1:0-19608 GCA_043760595.1 Cytophagales bacterium | reverse complement strand
CTTCAATCCACTTGGCATAGTCTCCTCTGAGGAGTAAGTCATTGGCAATAATCCGACTGCCCGTTAGTTTTTTTAAATCAATAATTGCTTCATCAAGTAGCGTTTGAATACCTGCGTACACTGCTTTTTGGCTATCAAATTTTGGATTTGGAAATTTTTCATCCAAAGCAATTTCAGCGAAGGGAACATCACCATACATGGCTGTCAGACTGCCCAGTGCATGAGCTTCCATGATTTTTCCCACACCTTGATAAAATGGGTCATCTTTTAAACCCTCACGCATAATGCGAGATTGCTTTACAACACTCTGGTAAGTTAAATTCCATGCTTCATTAGACTCCACAGCAGAAATATTATACTCATGAAGCGAAAGATAAAGCAGTTGGACACCTCGGTATTGCCCAGTCCACATTCCTAAGATTCTTTGCGTTTGTCCTAATTGTACTAAATTATTAGCCAACTGAATACCCTTCAATAATCCATCTGGATTCACGGCGGTTGGAGCATCGGGATCAACGTTTTTCCCTTCGTAAAAGTTACAACCAGCCACACCAATAGCCAGCAGTAAGAAGATAGATATGTATTTTATTTTTTTCATTTTGAAATTCATTTACAATGTTGTTGAACTATTGTAAGTTTTAGTAATTTATTTTTAATGAAAACATTACCGAACGGGTGCTTGGATTTGTAAAAAATTCAATGCCAAAACCACTATTTACACCTGCTTGATTAATTTCAGGGTCAAAGCCCTTGATGGGTGTCCACAAAACAAGGTTTCGCCCAGTTACACCCAATTGAATTGATGAGAGTTTAGTTACTTTTCTAAACTTTTCACCTGAAATATTATAGAGCAATGAAACTTCTCTGAGCCTCGTCCATGAGGCATCTTCAACAAAAAATTCACGTATTGATGACCCCCCCAAACCAGACCCACGGGTTGTGTACCAAGCTTCATCCAAGATTACATCCCCACTGCCGAAGTTTGCCATATTTCCACGAACTACCGACCCAGCAGGATACACCCTTCCTGCAACGTTTTTCATTTCGGTAGTCAATGTTACTTCATTTCCTACCTCAGCGTGTGTTCCGAAGTTATACATCACCGATTTAGTTCCTTGCGAGATAACACCCCCCTGTGATGTTTCAAACAAGACATTAAAATCTAAGTTTTTGTAACTACCACTAAAACCCATTCCGCCTCTCCAATCAGGGTTTGGATTTCCCAAAACTCCCTGCTCAACATCCACTTGCGGGTAACCGTTGGAATCATTAATAAAATTGCCTTGTTCATTTCTCAAGGCTCTTGGTCCCCACAATGTACCCAGTGGATAACCTACCACAGCCCTCGAACTCACGGCTTGCCCCGTTAAATCGACGGTGAGATTTCCTTTTAAGTCAACTACTTTATTTATATTCTGGTTAATATTTCCGTAAATATTAAGCGTCAAATCGCCCTTCTTGTAAAATTCGAGGTTAGCCTCCGTCTCCCAACCTTTGTTGGTCATAAAACCTGCATTGGCATATTGACTTGTAAAACCTGAGGAAGGCGTACGACCTACGTTTAATAGAATATCATCAATCTGATTACTGTAATATGACGCAGAAAATGATAATCTGTTTTCAAGGAATCTCCAATCTGTTCCAATTTCCCATTCAGTTTTTATTTCTGGACGTAAATCATCATTTCCTTTTGAATTATCTAAACGATAACCCCCTCCAAAAAAAGCAGGGTCGAGTGGATCATCATAGGTTTCGTAGGCAACTGACTCATAAACCGTTGCAAATCTATAAGCATTTGGACGAACTCCCACTTTGCCATAAGAGGCACGGAGCTTACCCATAGACAACCATTTTATCCCTTCAAAGTATTTCAATTTATTGAATCTCCAAGAGACATCAACCGAAGGATAGAAAAAATTACCACGAATCGTTGAAGCAGCCTCAATAGCACCCGAGGCATTAATTGATAATTGGTTTTTGTAGTCAAGGGATGTAGTGGCATACCCTCGATTTGACCCCGTCAGCAAAGTATTATTAGAAGCACTTGTTGAGCCTGCATTAATAAAATTTTTGATATTAGTATTAACAATAAAATTACGTGACTGCCCATACAAATTTGTACGCTCACGTCCGTTTAGATTGTACCCGACTATTAATGTACTATTTAAGTCTTTTGACAAACGATGTTGAAAACGACCAATGACATCCAAATTATTTTCAACATCAGTGATTGTTTCATGTTGATACGAGCCATTTACACGGTCTGCACCTGCCGAACCGATTGGAAAAAAATACTGTCGCTTATCAAAACTTCCGTCAGTACCTGCTCTAACGGTTATGTCAAGCCAACTCGTTGGAAAAAAAACAAATTCAGAAGAAATGACAAATCTATGCACTTGATTAGGGGCTTCCTGTTGTCTAATCGTCCATTCTGGATTATTGAATAAAGGATTAATATCACTCCCTAAATAACGCCTGTAACTTCGATGACGGTCAGTAGTTGGAGTACCCGTGGCACTAAAATACGTACCAATATAATCGGTGTTGTCAAAATCTGGGGCAGTTCTCAATAAACCCAAATACAATCCAGATACATTTGAGTTCTGTTGAATACGATTTGAATTTGTTAAGATATAAGATGCCTTAGTTGATAGTTTGATATTTTCTCCGATAAAATCATTATTTAGTCGAATTGAGGTACGGCGATAATCACTATTTTTTCTGATAATACCTTGTTGATTCAAATCTGCAAAACTAAAAAAAGTTCTTGATTTTTCAGAGCCTGTACTCAAAGTCAAGGTATTCTCTAAAAATGAACCATTCCCAAAAATAGCATCATAATTTTGGTCTGTGTAGGTACTTCGGTCATTTTTTACGAATATTCCGTTAGCACGCCGTGCGATTGGGTAATAAGTTCTCCCCGAAATGTTACTAACAAAACGTTCATTTCCTATCACCGAACTATCTGCGGCTCCGCTTCGGTTGGCAATTTTATCTCCCCACGAATTTGTTGCCGTCGGGTTGAAAGCTCCCGCCGAGCCTTGACCAAAAGCATTTTGAAATGGATGTTTCACATTGATTTGATCAATCGAATAATTCATTCCATACGAAACTTGCAGTCTTCCTGATTTTCCTTTTTTAGTAGTGATTACTAAAACACCATTGGCTGCTCTTGACCCCCACATTGCCGCTGCTGCAGCCCCTTTCAATACTTGCATCGTTTCAATATCATTGGGATTAATATCGTTGAGCCTTGATTGTTGGGCAACGCCCACGCCAGTAGCACTTGCTCCTAAGCCTACTGAACTTGCATTTGAAATTGGGATTCCGTCCAAAATAATCAGAGGTTGAGAAGACCCAGTGATTGTGCTGGCTCCTCGGATTTGAATATTTGAACCCGCTCCTGGATCACCAGTTGAACGGGTAACACGAACCCCCGAGGCTTTACCAGCCAAACCTTGCAACAGACCACTCTCGCCCGAGCGAATAATACTCTTAGGATCAACTTTCGCACTTGAGCTTCCTTGTTTATCCCTATTTTCGGTAAAACCCAAAGCCGACACAACCACTGTTTCAAGGATTTTGGCGTCATCTTTTAGTTCAACATCAATAACAGAACGAGTACCCACTTTTTCTCTGACGGTTTGCATACCAACCACCGTAAAAACAAGTACATCTTCTGGACCTGAAACATTGATTTGATAATTACCCTTCATATCTGTTGCAGTTCCTTTGGTTGTCCCTTCGACAATAATCGTTGCACCAGGAATACCTTCTTGGTTTATATCCCTAACTACCCCTTTCACGGATTGTACAAACACGTCCACTTTTTTTGTTGATGATACTATTTTCGCTGGTTCAGCAACCGTATATTTTGGCTTTGACTTCACCACCAACACATTATCTGTTACTTTTTCAACCGAAAGGTTCACCTCACCAAGTACCTTCCTGAGGACGCTTTCAAGGTTTGTATCAATGAAAAGGGGGTAAAATTCTATTGATAAATCTTTGACGAGCTGTGTTTCGTAGGCAATTTTTACTTTGTAATGATTGCTGATGTCTGTCAAAACAGTTTTTAAGGAAACACTTTTTTGAACTTGTGAAAAATGCTTTGGGCTATTTGATGCCAAAATTGCTTGGTCTTGTGCGACAACAATTTGTGAACATCCAATGATGAACAGAAGCACCGAAATCAGTTTTTTGCTGAAATTTGCTTTTTGTTTTGATCTGAAGAAATGAGTAAAATTCTTAATTCTCATATTTATTTACATTTGTGATAATTTTATTTAATAAATTTTAGTTTTTATTCTCAAAAATAATTTCGCCATTAGTCTTTTGCGTTTTTATATTGAAAATTTGACAGATTACCTTCACCAAAACATCCACATTATCGTCGGGAATTGAAGCTGTTAGGCGTTTAGTTTTTAATGATTCTTCTTTAAAAGTAAACTTTAAACCGTAGGTGTTCTCAACTAAATTTGCCACCTCAGAAAGTGGTGTATTGTCAAATTCAAAATGTTGTTTAGTCCAAGCTTGATGAACTTCTATTTTCTTGATTGGAGATATCCGAATCACTGCCCCGTTGTCTATCTGTGCAATTTCGTTTGGCGCAATCGCTATGCTTTCATGTTCGGGGTGCATGGTTAGGTGCAACTGAATGTTCCCTTCGTAAAGGGCAATCCTACATTTCTCGGCACGGCTCATCAAATTGAATCTCGTACCGATTACCTCAACATTGACACCTTTGGCATTCACAATAAACTTTTGAGAAACTCCTTGTGGTAAGTTGTAGTGCTTCACCGAAAACTCTGCTTCACCAGCAAGCCAAACTATTCTATCTGCTGATTTAGACCAATTTTTAGAAAAACGTAAGGTAGAATTAGCATTTAACAGTACGATTGACCCGTCAGGAAGAATAATTCTCTTGGTTTTTCCAAAAGGAGTTTTAATGATTCCTTCTTCACTTTCTGTAATAACTGGATTAGGCAAAATGTTCTCTAATTTGTTATTTGATTCATCCAAAATTTTAGCAGAAAAATCAGAACTTTTAATCATGTTGTCATTTTTGAAAATAAACAATGTAACCATGAATATTGTGATACTTGCCGCTGCTACCCAGTACCATTTATGATTAATGGCTTTAAATGGTCTTGATTTATTGAGCTTATTTGTGGGAGAATCTTCACCAATACGATAAGATAGTTTTTGCCATTCTTCATTGATTGCATTATCGGAGAGTGAAAAGTTTGCCTCATCGGCAAGCAAATTAATTATCTTTTGAGCCTCCTCTATTTCTTCTGAACACTGATTTTCTTTTATCCAAGTAGTCCAAAAAGCAATATCAGAGGGAGATTTTCGCAACACATAGTTCCGAAAACTCTCATCATCAATAAAATCATTAACAGTGAAATTGTGATAATTTTTCATTTTGAAAATCCTGTTTATCAGAAAGACGAGGAGTTTATTCCTTTTTACCGCTTTTTTTTAAAATATTTTTCAAAAAATAAGAGCACTGTCAAAAGAAATGGTCTTTTGTTGGATAGAGCATGTCTATAAATTTGAGCATACAAATAGTATGAGCGTTAATTGTTTCCTAAGAAGATTTATCCCTTCATGCACAAAATTATAAACCGTACGCTCTTTCAAATTCATAATTTCGGCTATTTCGGAGTATTCCAATTCTTCAAAATACCGCAATGTTATAGCTTCTTTTATTCTTTTGGGAAGTTTGGTCATTGCATTTTTTATTTTTTGAGCATCCGTTAACGCTTTTTCTTCAATCAAAAGGAGGTCTTCGGGCGAGTCCTCCTCATAGTCATCCAGATTTAATGATGCCAAATATCCTTCTTCAACATTCAAACGTCTTTGTTTGTCGATTAATTCTCTTCGAAATGCAGTAAATAGATAAACTTTTCCCGATTGAACATCACCCAAAGTAGCTCGCCTTTCCCAAAGTTTAAAAAACAAATCTTGGATTATTTCTTTTGTTAATTCTGTATCATAATTAGTAAGTTTTTGACCATATTGAAATATAGATTTATAATATTGATGAAAAAGAGCAGACAATGCCTCCGACTTACCGTCTTTCAACGACTGCCAATTAGTATCATCGGAATCATAACTATTTTCTGTGGGTGCCATTTTTATTTTTTATTCCAATGTAAATAGAAAACATGGAAGTTGAAAATTTATTGATACATTTGAACTCAATTTTTATTATATTATTTCTTGAAATTTTCACTAAAAATGAATAAGATATTTGCCTTCTTCCTGTTTCACTCTGCTTTTGTAGGAGCATACACTCAAACTACCAAACCTAAATTTGAAGGACAAGCCACCACCACAGAAAAAGTGGATACTCGTAACCATGCCATTATTCCGCAATGGCGAGGACAACAAAAATTAGGAAACATTACATTCGATAATGATTTTGAAGGTGCGAGACTAAACGGTATTACTCAAAACAATGATACACTTTACACTGCGATTATTGCTGCTGAAAATTACCCCATCAACCCAAGTCCGTGGTATGCCTTTAAAGTAAGTTCCAAAAAACCAAGCACAATTTGGGTACATTTAACCTATTTGAACGCCAAGCACCGCTATTTTCCTAAAATAAGCCATGATGGAAAAACTTGGCAAACCGTAGATTCTACTGACTGTCGTCTGATAAAAGACCCCGAAGTCAAAAACCGTACTTTTCAAGAAGCGGCTCTTTCTGAGTCGGCTTATGTGCGTATTAGTGTTGATGAAAAGCCAACTTGGATAGCCGCCCAAGAGTTGATGACATCTGCCATAGTTGCCGATTGGTCAAATATTTTATTGAAGAACAGGTTTGTTTCGAGCGAAATAATCGGAACATCTCCTCAAGATCGACCTATTCAATGCCTTCGAGTCGGTGAGGACAAAACTGATTCAAAGATTATGATAGTCATCGGGAGGTTGCACCCGCCTGAGGTTACAGGACAATTTGCCTTGCAAGCGTTTGTGGAATCACTTTGTGAGGAATCGGAAACTGCTAAAAAATTTCGGGGAAATTATACGGTGTATGTAGTTCCGATGCTGAACCCTGATGGAGTTGATAATGGGCATTGGCGACACAACAGTGGAGGAATAGATTTAAACCGAGATTGGGTAGATTTCAATCAACCCGAAACGCAGTTTGTGCGTAATTTTCTGAGAAAAAAAATAAGCGGAACGACAAATAAACTGTACTTTGGCATTGATTTTCATTCAACTTGGGATGATATTTTTTATACAAATCTGACAGATAAACCAACAAATATGGAAGGTTTGATTAAGCAATGGTTCGTGGAATTAGAGCAAACCTTACCCTCATATAAAGTGAATGCCCGTGATAGTAAACCAGCTTACGGTGTAATTTCAAAGGCTTTTTTTAATCGGGAATTCAATGCAGAAGCCTTAGTTTATGAAGTCGGAGACAATACTTCTCGTGAGTTCACAATTTTGAAATCAAAGACGGCGGCTGAAAAATTGATGCTTTTGTCGTTAGAGTATTTGAGCAAGAAATGAGGTGAATTTTGAGGATTAGTTCTTGAAAAATTGTATTTGAAAACATAAAGGTTATACATTTTCGTTTATATAAAAACGCAAACATTCAACAATGATAATATGTACTTAAAAGCTAAATTCCCAACCCTACTGTTTCTCCTTTTTGTAGGAATATCATCCTGTAAAACTAATGAAACCAAACCCGCTGCCGACCTTCGTGACAGTGTATATTTGTATTCGGAGCAATTTTATTTGTGGACGGATAATTTGCCCAAGTATGATGTTTTCAAGCCCCTCTCCTACTCATCTCCTGGTGATATTATGTCTAAACTCAAAACGTACAGCCCCTTCGTGAATGGTAAATATCAAGACCGTTGGAGTTTTGTGATTGATAAAAAAACGTGGGATAATATTGTGAGTGGAAGTAGCTTAGATGCAGGTTTGGAATATAAATATATGGCTATCAACGATTTACGAGTAAAATTGGTTTATTCACAGTCTCCCGCAGGAAAAGCAGGAGTCAAACGTGGATGGAAAGTCTTGAAAATCAACGATACAGATGGCACATCGGCTAATGAAACTGCCCTAAAAGTAGAAATGAATAAGGCTATACAGATTATTATTTTCCAAAAACCAGATGGTACTCAACAAACCCTCACCCTCAATGCGGCTGTCTATAAATCTGATTATGTAATCAATCCAAAGGTATTTACCATCAATGGTAACAATGTAGGATATTTTAATTTTGATTCGTTTTTGGGAGAAGCCATTGGTACTCAAACCGCTCAAACAACCTTGAACGAATTGGATAAGGTTTTTGCAGATTTCAAATCAAAAAATGTAACCGAATTAGTCCTTGATTTACGGTATAATGGTGGCGGATATGGACTGGTTTCGAGTTATTTAGGGAATCTAATTGCTCCTTCATCGGCTTTGGGGAAGGTCTTTGTACAGTCGGTTCATAATAATAAAAATTCAAAATATAATAAAACAACTTATTTTAGTTCATTAGCTAACAGCCTGAAATTGAGCCGAATATCTATCATTACGACCAGTGGAACGGCATCAGCAAGCGAAGAACTCATCAATGGTTTGAAACCGGTGATGAACGTAAAACTCATCGGGAGTATCTCGCACGGAAAACCTGTGGGCTATTACGGTTTCCCCGTGATGGGAAATTACATTTTCCCAGTTGCCATCAAAAACGTAAATTTAATAGGATTCGGTGATTTCTATGAAGGATTTACGCCCGACAAAACCCAAACCGACGATGTAACTCGTGATTTTGGCGACCCCGAAGAAGCCTGTCTCAAAACGGCTTTGACATACATCAAAACAGGGGTGTTGCAATCTGTACCAAGTGCCGAAAGAACGAGTGCTGAATTGAATTTGGCGAATGAGCGAATTATGAAGGAACGAGTAAAAATGACTCTATTTGAATTGCCAAAGAAGTAAGAATTGCGGATTATTCGTTAATCTGTTTCAAAAAAGGTTGATAGTTTAGATGCTATCAACCTTTTTTGTTTCAGAAATCACCATTCTTCATATTTTCGTTGGAGAGTACAATATTTTTTCTCAATTTCGTTATTCCTAAAATACGCCCAATCTCATGTCTGTTTTTGATTCCATAAAAAATCTCTTTCGTAAAAATACCGTAATTGACAGCATCGTGGTCGAAACGCCTGATATTGAGGAAGTTACGGCTGAACTTAAATATACCGACTCATCGTACATACCCACCGATTCGTACATACGTACCAATGAACCCGATTGGCTCATCAACAATGACATTCTTCGTGATGAGGGTGTAATCTATGGATTGTCAGGTTCAAATCCAGAAGATAAGGTATCGATTATTCGGCATTATTTTGCCCAACAAACCGCTGAAACTGACCGTGTTATTGAACAAAAAGAAGAGAAAATCGGAGAACTGAATTACTGGGTAAACGAAAAAGAAAGTTTAGTCAAAGAATTAGAAATAAGAATACAAGACCTTAAAAATCAGGAGTTTACCGAACAGCATCACTTGCCCCGCACCATTGTAGGTTTACTTTTAGCCTGTGGAATTGCCGTTGGAAATTACTTCCTGATTGAAGAATCGCTCCGTGGACAATTTCAACAAAGTGGATTAATTGCGATGGGTGTATTTTGGGCAGGAATGTTTAATTTATTCGGGAGAATTTCTTTCCTGCATGATGATGATAAAACAAGTTCTTGGCGAAGGATTTTGGAAGAAATTGGAATGCCTTTGGCTTCGGCTTTCTTCGTTTTTGCACAGATTTATGCTACTCAACCCGCCCTAAATTCATGGGCATTGTTTGCCTTTATTTTCTTTCTGTTCATGTTTTCTGGGAAATTATTATTAGGAAATCTAACGGTCTTGAAAGATGATTTAAGTATTTTTCAGAAAAGAAATCAATTACAAAAAGATAAAATCAAAAAGGTGGCGGATTGGGAAAATGAGATTTCAACATACAAAACCGAAATCGAAAAATACCGCCAAGACAAGCAAAACGTATTACCCGAATTAACCAAACTCAGTACCCAAAACTCAAAAATAAAAGCCCAAAGAGATATGCTTATTAAGGTTTTTGAAAGTGAATATCATTTGGCAAGTCAATATCGTAATCGGTTGAGTGGCAGGCAGATGAAGGGGGTTTTGGGTGGGGAGGAGGTGTAAGAGAAATATTTTTTTTTTAATATTAACCATTAAAATATGAGCAAAAAAGATAATTCAAAAACTTCTGATGAAACTTTACTTCTCCAACAAATTGTTGAGTTAATTGAAAAAACTAAGCATCAAGTTGCTATTCAAATCAATAGTGGAGTTACTCTATTATTTTGGCAAGTGGGAAATCATATCAATAATTTCATCCTAAATAATCAAAGGGCTGAATATGGAAAACAAATTGTGCCGACACTATCGGCACAACTGGTGGCATAATACGGACGGAATTATGAAGAAAAGAATCTGCGTAGAATGCTCCAATTTGCGGAGCAGTTTACTGATTTTGAAATTGTCGTGACACTGTCACGACAATTGAGTTGGTCGCACCTCTTAATTTTATTTCCCCTCAAAAACCACGAAGAAAGATTATTTTACGCTAAACTTTTTAGTGAGACAGGTCAAGGAGTAAGAGAATTGCGTAAGCAGATAGCCGAAAAGGTTTTTGAAAGAAATACCATTGCTAATTTACAATTCTCAAATCAAAATCCTGTTTATGCAGATGTATTCAAAGACCCGTATTTCCTTGATTTCTTAGAATTAAAGGAAGGATACCTTGAAAATGATTTAGAAAAGGCAATATTGAAAGAATTAGAAAGTTTTATTTTGGAGTTAGGGAAAGGATTCGCCTTTATCGAACGTCAGAAAAGGATGATTATAGATGGTGAAGATTTTTATTTAGATTTATTATTTTATCACAGAAAGTTGAAGCGTTTAGTAGCCGTAGAATTAAAAATCGGTAAATTTCACGCCAAACACAAAGGTCAAATGGAATTGTATTTGAAGTGGCTAAATCGGTATGAGCGGCAAGAAGGAGAAAATACTCCAATTGGTCTAATATTATGTGCAGAAACGAGCAGAGAACAAGTAGAATTGCTTGAAATGGATAAGGACGGAATAATGGTAGCTGAATATTGGACAGAATTACCCCCTAAAAAAGAGTTAGAAAATAGACTACATCGAGCCTTAATTGAGGCTAAGGAGAGAATTGATAGAAGGTTAATTGAGTAAAAATTTCAACCATGAACAACGAAAATAACGACCCATCCCATACCGAAAACTACGATTTTCAACACGGCTATCACAGCGGCTTAGAGTCCGTTGATAAAAATACTTACGAAGGTTATTTGTCTTCGCAGGTCAATTTTGAGTGGCTTAGTCGTCAGTTGGGCGAAAAAAAACAGGAACTTTCTGATTTAGAAAAAATTATTGACCACGTGAAAATTCGTTTCAAAGAGGCTTATGATGGATTGCAAGACCGTATTTTAAAGGTGAATTTGGCAGGAAAAAACAAAGACCGAATCGAAAGTCAAGTAACTGATAATCAGAATTTTATTCAAAAATTTTCTGAAAAAAGGCATTCAGTCGGGCATAAATATTCACTCTTTGCGGGGTTCGTTTACCTGTTTGCAGGATTGTCTTTTGTGGCGGGTGATTTGATTATCTCCCACGAAATCGTAGCCTACGCCCTCAATATCCGCAATAATTTTGAAGCCTGGGCTTTTGCTGTGGGTTTGGCAATGGTTTCTGTTTTGTTAAAACCAGCTTACGAACGATTGATTGAAAATCCTTATTCCGATAATCCTTCGCCCCGTACGAAGCGGGTTTATGCGTGGTTTAAGGGCGTAACTGTCGTGTTTGCAGTGGCGACTTTGTTCATTTTGGGATGGTTCAGATATGAAGCCTACAAGACCGACAAAATGAAAGAGTCGGTTAATAAATCTATCAAACAGCTTCAAAATCAGATACTTGACCCACTGAATCCATCGGCAGCATTACCACCCGAAGTAACGGCTCAGATAGAATCAAAGATGAAAGTTTTTGATGCTTTGAATGAGAAATTGGTCAATAGCCCTTGGGCTTTGGCATCGTTTGTTTTGTCGGGAGTTTTGTTTGCTTTGGCGGGTGCCATTTGTCTGGGAATTGCCTTTCCTGTGCTACAATGTTACTGGCAAAGATGGTTACAAATTGACCCTAAACTCAAACGTTTACGCAAAGAGCAAAAACGCTTAACGACTGATTTACAGGCAGTTGAAATAGAATTAGCCGAGCAAATCGTGCAGAAAAATATCTTGGAAAATGACCTAAAATTATTGCCAACCTTAGAGTCTTTACAAACCCAAAAACAGAATCTTCAAGACGAAATAAAAGCCATAGAAAATGAAACTCGCTTGGCAGAAACTGATGCCAGAATCGGGGCATATAATGATGGATTTGGGAAAGGGTCAATGGTCAGAGAAGTAATAAATGAAGACGAAGTAAATCAATTTGTGAGAGATAACTATTTCGATACCAGCACCTTAGCTCACAAAGCTAAAAGTTCTTCGGGTGATAAATCTATATTCTCCAAACGCCCAAATCTTCGTCCGCATCAGCAATTGAGAAAATTGATTTCGGAGGATTTTTCGGAAGAGTAAGAATAAAAAGAGGGTTGCAGAAATTAATTTCTTGCAACCCTCTTTTTTATATCAAATCGTTAGCTTTCAACAGGCTTTTCAACTTACTATCTTCTATATTTTCTTGATCAGATTTATCATAAATAGACAACAAAAATACAGTTTCATTCACGACTTTCACACAGGTAATTACTCTTGAACCTCCTGATTTCCCTTTGTTTTTGGAAGCTATTGCCATCCTGATTTTATAACAATCTCTTCCGAGTGGCTCGCCTTGTAAAGGGTCAGCTTCAAGGCTTTCTAATAAATCTGCAATTTCGAGGGCAATAGAAGGATATTTTTTGTTAATTTCTTTGCTTCTTTCTTAAAGTTATCTGATAATTCTGTGGTAAATAAACTCATAAATATCCTTCATTTTTTAGCTCTTTTAAAAAATATTTACCAGAAGTAGTTTTCATTTTCCCAGCCTCAATGAGTTTCATTTGTTCAAAACCTCTTTTAATATTTTCCCATGTCTTCTTTTGACCAGGAGTCAATTCATCTTCCAAAGAAACTTTCTTTTGCTTCTTTACTTTTAAATCTAAACCTTTTACTGGCGTAATAAAAAGAGATGCCTTTTTATCTGAAATATCAAGTGTTATCTGTGTCATAATTGATTGAAATTCAAATTGTTATACTTTTTTCTAATACCAAATCTATGCATAAGTATTCAACATCACAGGCATTACCAATAACAAAATATCTTCGTTTTCTTTTTTGTCAGATGGAATAATCAAACCTGCACGATTGGGTTGCGACATTTCCAAGGCTATCATATTTGAAGAAATATTGCCTAACATCTCCACCATAAATTTTGCATTGAAACCAATTTCCATTTCCTCTCCGTCATAATCACACATCAGCCTTTCGTTGGCTTCGTTTGAATAATCCAAATCTTCAGCTGAAATTACCAAGTCGTTTTGGGCTAATTTCAAACGGATTTGGTGCGTTGTTTTGTTTGAATATATCGAAATACGTTTCAACGAACCCAAAAACTCCGAACGGTTTATCGACATTACGTTTGGATTATTTTGAGGAATAGCATTTTCATAATCAGGGAAACGCTCGTCAATCAAACGGCAAATCATTCTGATATTATTAAAACTAAAAAAGGCATTAGCGGCACTAAAATCTGCCGTTACTGTCGTATCATCAGAAGGCAAAGTTGATTTCAAAAGTGTGAGAGCCTTACGAGGAATTATCATCGTAGATTCCTGTTCAGATTTTACATCATTTCTTCTATAACGAATCAAACGGTGTCCGTCAGTAGCTACAAAATTGGTATATTCGGGGGATAATTGTACATAAACTCCTGTCATTGCTGGGCGTAAATCATCGTTTGAAACCGCAAAAATGGTATTGGCAATGGCAGCACCCAACACCTCGGCAGGAATCTGAACCGAAAGGCTTTTAGTTACTTGTGGTACTTTTGGGAAGTCGATTGGGTTCTCGCCTGAGAGTTTGTACCGTCCATTTTCCGTAATAATTTCTGTTCCGAAAGTGTCTTTATCGACCTTAAAAGTAATAGGTTGGTCGGGTAATCCACGGAGTGTATCTAACAACAAACGGGCAGGTACGGCAATTGCTCCTGAGTCAGACGATTCAACCGCTAAAGTCGTAATCATAACGGTCTGTAAATCAGAGGCAGTTACCGTTAATTGAGTTTGGTCAATTTGGAATAAGAAGTTTTCCAAAATGGGAACAATCGGGTTGTTAGCAATGACACCATTCACTGCCGAAAGCTGTTTGAGTAATACTGAGGATGATACGACGAATTTCATTATTGAATATATTGTTTTAGCTGTTCTTTTTTAGGAATTGATTGGTTTTATAAATAACTCACAAAACTACAAATTTACCCTGAATTTACCTACATCATGGACTAATGGCATCATTTTTTTGTAAAAAACTATTTATAATGATTTTACAAGAAAAAATCTCATTTCAGACCTCTCATCAAGATTAAAGTTTTAAATACGACCTAAACTTGATAATTTTGTAAAAACATTAAAACAAAATTTTATGGATTTTCAAGCATTGTTCACCGCTGACGGTATCGTTAGTTTAATCACCCTTACTTTTCTCGAAATTGTATTAGGTATCGATAATATCATTTTCATTTCGATTGCCGCCAATAAATTAGGTAAAAGAGACCAACCCAAAGCACGAAATATCGGTATGCTTCTGGCGATGGTCTTTAGAATTATTTTGTTGTTTGGATTATCTTTTTTGATTTCTCTTCAACAGCCCTTTACTTATATTAATTGGGGTTGGGTTCAAGCAGGAATCTCGGGGCAAAGCCTGATTCTGTTCGTTGGAGGGCTATTTTTGTTGTACAAAGCAACTTCTGAAATACACGAAAAATTAGAACCGCATCCCAAAGAAAGCGGAGATAAGCCCAAGCAAACCGCTTCTGATAAATTGACAGGCGTGATTGTTCAGATTGCTCTAATCAACATCGTTTTCTCGATTGATTCTATTTTGACGGCTATTGGTTTGACGAAGGTTTTACCGATTATGATTGCTGCCGTGGTGATTTCGATTATCATTATGATGTTATTCTCTGGACCCGTTGGCGAGTTTGTCAATCGTCATCCTTCGATTCAGATGTTGGGTATGGCGTTTTTGATTATGATTGGCTTTATGCTCATTGCCGAGGCTGCCCACGATGCCAAAGTATCTATCTTAGGCTCTCACGTAGGGGCAGTTCCGAAGGGATATTTATACTTTGCGATTGCATTTTCGTTGTTGGTGGAGGTGCTGAATATTAAGATGCGGAAGGCGGTTGATGAGTAAGTAAAATCTGAATCAGGATTAAGGGATTTTAAGATAAACATGGTGATTGATTTAACAATCCTGTCCATCCTAAAATCCTTTAATCTTAATTCAGACATTTTTACACAATAAAAAACCATTAAAGTTCATTATCTATTCAAAAAAATAAATTTCTTCACAATGAAAAAACTCAGCATTTTACTACTAATTATTTGTTCGTTTAAAGCCATTGGACAAACTATTTCTCCCGAAAATCGTATTGTAGTTATTGGCATGGCAGAAATTGAAATTCCTGCGGATAGGGTGGTGTTTGAAATCAAACTTTCATATAAAGATGAAAAAGATGTAAAGAAAGCGTTTGCATTGCATAAAGAATCAGAGGTTAAATTGATGTCGATTTTAAAGGATTTGAAAGTACCTGGTAAAAATGTTAATTACACTTTGGTAAATGTTAATCAGCAGTATTCCTATGACGATTCCCCAGATAGAAGAAAAATGGTCTATGCGACTAATCAGACTGTTAATATCACCTTGGATAGTATAAAAAACTATTCAGATTTTATGATAAAACTTATATCAGAAGGGTTTGGAGATGTTGATACAGATTATATATCCTCAAAGGAAAATGATTTTCACAATGAATTGATTGAAAAAGCCATTGAAATAGCCACTAAAAAAGCCCAAATAATGGCAAAGTCATCAACAAGAAATTTAGGGAAAATACTGAGAGTATCTGATACAAATGAAAGCGACCCTGAATTTAATTATCGAGGTCTGCTTAATGGAGAAATTGCAGCTTCTGGCAGAAAAGGATGGAGGTCTCATCCAGAGATTGGAGGAGATGGTTTTTCTTTAATTCCCCAAACAATCAAAAAATCAATGAGTGTAAAAGTAGTTTTTGAATTGAAATAAAAAGTATCTGAATCAGGATTAGAGGATTTTAGGATGAACAAGATTATCAATTCAATCATCCTGTACATCCTAAAATCTTATAAATCTTGATTTAGACAGGGTCAATTAAAAGATTTTAGGATGTACGGGATTATCTGTTCAATCATCCTGTACATCCTAAAATCTTGTAAATCCTGATTCAGAAAATATTACCCCCGATGATTCAAAACCCTCCCCCAGGTCTCCCCAGACATAATATTTTTCACATTATCCGAACCTAAAAAGTCATGTGGAAAGCCCATTTCTACTTTACTAATTTCGTCTAATTGAGTAATTTGTTCATCCGATAACTGAAAATTAACACAACCCAATGAATCTTCAATTTGTGCCAAAGTTCTTGCCCCAACGATAGGAATAACGACCTGATTTTTCTGACGAGACCAGTTCAAAGCTACCTGTGCGGGCGTTACGTCCAAGTCTTTGGCAATATCCACTACCAATTGAGCAATCTTCTGTGAACGCTCATTTACCCGAATACTATTCTCGGGAACACGTCCTTTTTCGCCCTTTAAATATTTACCCGACAAAGCCCCGCCAGCCAAAGGTCCCCAGGGCGTAACTGCCAAATCCAGAGCCTTTGCCATTGGCATCAAATCACGTTCTGGAGTACGCTGAATCAAAGAATATTCAATCTGTAAACCCACAAAACGATGCCATCCACGCAAATCTGCGAGGGTATTCGCCTGAGCAACTACCCATGCGGGCGTATCCGAAATGCCAATGTAATTTACCTTTCCAGAAGAAACTAAATCATCCAATCCACGCATCATTTCGTCCACGGGCGTAGTGCCGTCCCATGCGTGAACCCACAGGAGGTCGATGTATTCGGTGTTCAATCTCCTCAAAGATTCATTGACGGAACGTATCATATTTTTACGATGATTTCCCGAAAAATTGGGATCGCCTTTACGGTCAAAGAGGGTATATTTTGTGGCGAGTACAAAGTGGTCACGGTCTGAATGGATAAATTCGCCCACCATTTTTTCGGAAGTGCCTTCGGTATAACGATTGGCAGTATCAATAAAATTGCCGTCGGCATTGGAATAAGCCTCAAAGACGGCTTTTGAAGTGTCGTAGTCTGCACCCCAACCCCATTCTGTGCCGAAGGTCATTGTGCCTAATGAGATTTCTGCAACTCTTAATCCAGATTTTCCTAATAACTTGTAATTCATGAGTTTTTGATAGTTCTAAGTTTTTTTTAGAACATCATTTTGGGTGTAGGAGTTCGTTATTGGTTACTGAGGAAGTGGTTATTGGGGAAGTGGTTACTGGTTATTGGTTTATTAATTCCAATAACCAATTCCCCAATAACCAATCAATAATCTTCCAGAACTACAGTCCTATTAATCATCATCACTTCCTTTCCCCCCACTTTAGCAGTTGTCAAATCACCTGATTGAAGGTTAAAATGTTTGATAAAAAAACTATTTTCTGACCTAACTACAAAGGTATATTCACCATCTTCGAGAGGAGCGAGGTCGAGTTTAATTTCGATTTTGGGGCTACTGTACAAAGTCCTTTCGTCCAAGAAATTAGAGCCATTACGATTACGCAAATATACTCTCACACTCTCGTGAGCAGGATTTACAACATTGACCTTAAAGTTTAATGGATTTTTTTCTTCTTCCGAAATACGAACTTTGAAGACGTTTTCAGTCTTTTTGAGTTCTCGGCGACGTGGCTCGTTCATCGAAATAAACTGAGCGTCAATGTGTGCGGTAGCACTGAGGAAGAAGGCAGAAACGACTGCCCCCTTCAAAATCATGGCGGTTGATTTTGTCATGGCGGATTTTTTTTATTAGAGGTCAGAGAATAGAGGTTAGAGAATAACTTGTTCTCTTCTATATAAACTTCCTCTGAAATTTAAAATTGTAAAAAATGGATTTTCGCTAAAATCTATACTCTATCATCTTTCCTCTAAGAGTACTTCTACTTTTTTGTCCAAAAACATTTGTCCATTACGAGTTCCCATCTCTTCGGTAGAGATAGAAAACGATTTAGCAAAGGACTCATAATTGGTCGTAATAGAGAGGGTATAAATTCCATCTTCCAAGCGAGCGAGGTCTAAATTCATCGCATAATTTGGACGGCGATAGAATATATCATCTTGGAAAAGTTTGCCGTTTTGGTCTTTCAGATTGACATTCAGAAGCTCCTGTCCAGGGTTATTGATGACTATTTTAAAATTTGTCAGATTATTAACGTCTTGATTAACAGACACTTGAAATAAATTTTTGACAATTTTGTCAATCTTAGGGCGTTCTTCACGCATGGATAGATACTGAGCAGAAGCTGATGCTGTAATAAGAGCAAACCCAGACAATAGTATGGATTTGAGGAATGTTTTTTTCATTGTTATTGCTGTTTGAGGAGTCAGAGACCCATTGGCGGTAATTCAAAAACAGTGGTTATTTATGAGCAAGTAAGACACAAAAATAACCAATATAACATTTACATTTGCCAAAAATATGCCAGAATTAGTAAGTGGTCATTTTTTTTATAACCTAACCACCTTCAAAACCTCCTGCCCATTATTACTATTCACATTCACCAAATACATTCCAGCCGTATTTCCTACTCTCAACGAGAGCGTATGCACCCCCGCAGGCAAACGAGACGGATAATTTTGAGAAACCATAATCCCTTGAATATCAGAGATTTGAATGTCTATTTCAGAAGGTTTTTCTACATTAATTCTGATATTAAACAAACCATCCACCGTTGGATTTGGAAAGGCAATCGTTGGCGAATTTATTGGTTCGGTTTGATTTGCCAAAACTTGTTTGGTCGAGAACAATCCCGTTTCTATAATGTCAAATCGTCCCGTCAAAATCTCCTTGGTGGTAGCATCATTGGTCTTGAACCATTTGGTCATTAATTCGTCATAAACCCTTCTGTAATCAAACTGATAGACAAAATCTTTATTAGCGTTTAGTTTGTCGAAACTCAAATTTTGTCCGTATATCTTTCCATTGATGGCATCCCCGAAGGCAAACATCACGCTGGCTGCACCGTGGTCTGAGCCATTACTGGCGTTTTCTTCGGGTCTTCTGCCAAATTCCGAAACGGTCATCCCGACTACTTTATCCGATAGTTTTTGAGCCTTCAAATCTGCCATGAACGAATCGACGGCTTTGCTGATTTTACCCAATAAATCAGAATGTTTGCCACCGTCTCCCCCTTGATTGGCGTGGGTATCGAAGCCATCAA
>JAYUOX010000040.1:0-6411 GCA_043760595.1 Cytophagales bacterium | reverse complement strand
AAAACTGTTACGGGTAAAGTAACAGAAGATGGTGGGTCAGGCTTACCTGGCGTAACCGTATCGGTGAAAGGTACTAATAAAGGTACACAAACAGATGTAAACGGAGCTTACAAGATTGCTACTCCAGCAAATGCAACATTATCGTTTTCTTTTGTTGGTTTTACAAAGCAAGAAATTGCTGTTGGGAACCGTTCAACGCTTGACGTTAAATTAGTATCAGAAGACAAATCTCTTGATGAGGTTGTTGTTGTTGGTTATGGTACTCAGCAAAAAAGAGACATCACTGGTTCGGTTTCTGCCTTGAAAGCGTCAGATTTCAACCCTGGTGTTAGTGCTTCTGCTGACCAATTAATGCAAGGACGTGCTTCTGGTGTGAACATTGTTCAAAACAACGGTTCTCCTGGTGCTAAAACTTCTGTGCGTATTCGTGGGGGTACTTCAATCACAGCGGGTAACGATCCTTTGTATGTTATTGACGGTGTGCCTTTGGATAACTCTTCAACAAACCCAGGAAGTACTACTCGTGCTTCGGGTGTTGATTCAGGTATTCCTGCCAACGAAGATTCAAATCCTTTGAACTTCTTGAACCCAAGTGATATTGCTTCAATTGACATTTTGAAAGATGCTTCGGCGACTGCCATTTATGGTGCTCGTGCTGCTAATGGTGTAATTTTAGTAACAACTAAAAGAGGTGTTAAAGGATCAGGACGTGTAACTTATGACGGTTACTATGGTTTCTCTAATCTTCGTAAAGGTGTTGATTTAGTAACTGCTGACGAGTGGAGAGCTGTTTCAAAAGCAAACAATGGACCTACTCCTGGAACTGCAAATCTTGATTTACAGAAAGAAGTATTCCAAACAGGTATCTTGAAAAATCATGCTTTAGGATTTAGTGGTGGTTCAGAATCTACTAACTACTACGTTTCTTTGAGTTACGCAGGACAAGACGGTATCGTGAAGGGTGGTAACATGGAGCGTTATTCTGCTCGTGTGAACTTGCAACAAAAAGCTTTGAACAATAAGTTATTGTTAGACTTCGGTTTGACTGGTTCCCGTGAGGCTCGTAAGGAAGTTCCTGCGGCTGGTGGTTCTGGAGATTTCCGTGGTGGTGTTATCGCAGGTCTTTTCAAGTGGAATCCAACTATTCCTTTGATTAATCCAGATGGTTCTTATAACCAATTATCTCAGTCAAATCCAAACCCACTGGCATTGATTAATCTTGTTAATGACCGTGTGAATATTGACCGTGTGTTAGCTAACGTTTCGGCTGAATTAGAAATCATACCAGGATTGAAAGCAAAAGCATTTGTTTCTGCAAACACTTCTGCGGGTAGCCGTGATTCTTATTACTCAAAAGATTTGATTAACTACACACCTTATGGTGGAGTTGCAACTATTGGTAACACGAAGCTAACCAGTTTTCAATTGGATTATACGTTGAACTACAATACGAAAATTGGAGCTAATCAGAACCTTTCATTATTAGGTGGTTTTTCTTACCAAAGTTTCGATAGACAATATTCAGGAATCACCGTTCGTAATTTCTTGAATGACGTAGTTGGTTCAAATAACTTATCGTCAGGTTCTGACTTTACAGTACCACCGACTTCGAATCGTAATTTGAGAGAAATCCAATCATTCTTTGGTCGTGTTAATTATGACATTGCTGGAAAATATTTGTTCACTGCTACGGTTCGTCGTGATGGTGCCTCTGTATTTGGAGACAATAACAAATATGCAATTTTCCCTTCATTTTCAGTAGGTTGGAGAATCTCGGATGAAGATTTCATGAAAGATCAAAAATTATTTTCTAACTTGAAATTCCGTGCTGGTTATGGTACAGTTGGTAATGCCAATATTGATCCATATTCTTCTTTGACTACTGTGGTAGCTGACCCAAGTAAATCTGCTATTCTTGATGGTACTTTCAAGCCAGGAACGGGTTTATCACGTGCTTCTAATCCTGATTTGAAATGGGAATCAACATCCTCATTAAACGTTGGACTTGATTATGGTATTTTGAATAACCGTATTCAAGGTTCGATTGAATTTTTTAGCAAGACTACTAATAACTTGTTGTATCCAATTCCAGTACCACAACCTGCTCCATTCCCTTATCAATTGGCGAATGTTGGAGGACAGAAAAATACAGGTCTTGAAATTGAGATTAATACTACCAACGTAGAAACTAAGAATTTTACATGGAAGTCTAATTTCAACTTCACAACTTTAAAGAATGAAGTTACTGAGCTTGGTTCTGGAAATGACTTTTTGGTATTTGCTAATGGTGTAGGTGCTGGTGCTTCAAATGCTCCTGTTCAAATCCTAAGAGTAGGTTATCCCGTAGGTACCTATATCTTGGATCCAATTGCGAGCAAGAAAGTAGGTACTGGCGGATACGAAACACCAACTTACGGTGCTAAATCAAGTCTTGATTTAGTCAAGACTGGTGAGAGTATTAGCTTCGGAAGTGGCTTACCAACGTGGTATGGTGGTTTGAATAACAGCTTTACTTATGGCAACATAGACGCAAGTATATTTTTACAGTACTCAGGCGGAAACAAAATCTTGAACAATACGTTCTACGAATATTCTCGTCTTGCAAACATTGTAGAAAACAAGTACGGTGCAGTAAAACCTTTGTATAATGATGGTGCAACGAAGTTTAACGAAGACTTTTTGTCAAATGGAGATTTCTTGCGTATCGCTAACGTAACCGTTGGTTACAAGTTAGGAAGTAATAAATATGTGAAAAATGCTCGTATTTACGCATCGGCTCAAAACCTTCACGTATTCACTTCATACAAAGGATTTGATCCAGCAATCAATACTCCACTTGGAGGACCAAACGGTACAAGCGGTTTGAGTATTGACTATTTGGCTTATCCATTGCCACGTAACATTATCTTTGGTTTGCAGGTCGGTTTTTAATCATTAATCATCGTTACAAACAAAATTTTAATTTTTAAAAAAATGAAAAAATATTTTTTAAGAACATCCATTGTAGTAGCAATTGGTCTTCTTTCAACAACAGCGTGTACTGATTTGGTAGAAAAGCCATACAGTGATGCAACGCCATCAAACTTTTTTGTAAACACGGCATCTTTTGAATCAGCTTTGGTTCCTGCTTACGCATCACTCCGTGGGTACATTTGGAGCTATTGGAATTTAAGCCAGCACTCTTCTGATGAAACACAAGCTCCTACTCGTGGAGGTGACTGGGGAGATGGTGGACAGTGGGTTCGTATGAACCAACACACTTTTGGTCCAAGCGAAGGTTTGGTGAATGATTTATGGAACGACCTTTTTACAGGGGTTTCACGTTCAAACAACGCTATCGAAACTTTCAGTAAGGCTCCAGATTCGGTGAAAGAAAAAGCACTTTTTATTGCTGAATCACGTGCTCTACGTGCTTGGTATTATTATTTGCTTTGTGATACTTTTGGTTCAGCTCCAATTGTAACGGTAGCACAGTCTGACCCAGCTAATCCTCCAAAACAATCATCTCGTGCAGAAGTTTTTGCATTTGTCGAAAGTGAGTTGAAGGCAGCTTTGCCAGGATTGTTAGAGAAAGCACCATACGGGCGTTTTGATAAAGGAGTTGCTAATGCTATTTTAGCTAAATTGTTTATTAATGCTCAAGTATGGACGGGTACTGCTCGTTGGGCAGATGCTGTTACTTATTCAGATGCAGTTATTAACTCGGGTAAATATACTTTAGCAGGCAATTATTTTGATAATTTTGCATTGGCTAATCAAGGTTCTCCTGAAACAATTCTGGCGGCATCTTTTTCTTCTAAAAATGATTTAGGTTTTCCTAACATGAATTTCTACATGCGTACTTTGCACTATAATCAAGTTGCAGCTTCGCCTTGGAATGGCTTTTGTGTCATTGCAGAGGTTTATGATGCTTTTGATGCAAAAGATCCACGTCGTCAAATTATGTGGGAAGGTCAGCAATTCTCAGATGTAGGTTGGCCCGCTAAAGCTACAACTGGAAAGGCTCTTACAGACCGTCCAGGTGCTCCATTAGCATTTACAAAAGATGCTCCAATGGTTAATGCAAGCGAAGTGAATGGTATTCGTGTTCCAAAATATCAGCCAGATTTGACTGCACCAGGTGGTCAAGGTGAAAACGATTTCTTGATTCTTCGTTTAGCTGACATTATGTTGGTGAAAGCTGAGGCTTTGGTACAGCAAGGTAAAGCAGCAGATGCTCTTCCAGTATTGAACAAGGTTCGTACTCGTTCTAATATGCCAGCATTAGCAGCAGTAACGCTCAGCGATGTTTTCAAAGAAAGATCGTTCGAGATGCTTTGGGAAGGTGTACGTCGTCAAGATCAAATCCGTTTCGGTACGTTCTTGAATGCATATACTAACAAGACAAGCAAATCAGATGCTAAATATTTGTTATTCCCAATTCCTACTAATGCTTTGGCTTCTAATCCAAATTTGAAGCAAAATGCAGGTTATTAAGAATTAGCATAATTAATACCAATTGAAAAAAGGGGCATTATTTGCCCCTTTTTTATTGAATATGTTTTCCATTGATTGATAAAACAAAGTATAGCTGTTGATTGAGTTTATTTATTGCTAAAAGAAACGTTATAAGACCTATAAAAAAGTAAATTATACAAATTATGTTTTGAATAATTTAGAGTTGGTTAAATAGATAGTATGTTATTAAAATTGCTTTAATAAAAGAACAGAAATATTTTCTGGGTATATCTTAATTTAAAATACAATGAAAACATATCTTTTAAGGACATTTTTAGCAGCTGTAATAGGTTGTCTTTCAACAATATCATGTACTGATTTGACTGAAAAGCCATACAGTGAAGCAACACCATCTAATTTTTTAGTAAATACAGCAACTTTTGAATCAATATTGATACCTGCATATGCCAATCTTCGTACCTATATTTGGAACTACTGGAACATAACCCAAATTGCTTCTGATGAGGTGCAAGTAGCCATTAGTGGAGATTGGGGCGATGGTGGACAATGGGTTCGTATAAATCAACATACTTTCGGAGCACGAGAATGGTTAATGAATGACTTGTGGAATGACCTTTTCCGAGGGGTTTCATATTCAAATAATGCCATTGAACTTTTTGATAAAGCAGCAGATTCCGTAAAAGAAAAAGCTCTTTTTATGGCTGAAGCACGTGCTTTGCGTGCTTGGTATTATTATTTGCTTTGCGATACTTTTGGCTCAGTTCCTATTATAACAGTAGCACAAATTGATCCAAATAATCCTACTAAACAAGCTACGAGAGCCGAAGTTTTTGCTTTCATTGAAAGTGAATTGAAAGCGGTACTCCCTAACTTATTGGAAAAAGCCCCGTATGGACGTTTTGATAAAGGCGTGGCGAATGCTATTTTGGCAAAAATGTATATCAATGCTCAAGTTTGGCTTGGCACTCCCCGCTGGGCTGATGCGGTTAGGGCTGCTGATGCTGTAATTAATTCTGGTAAATATCGTTTACCGACTGATTACTATTCAAACTTCGTACTTGCCAATGAATCCTCTCCTGAAATTATTTTAGCTGCGGCATTCTCAGCAAAGCAAGACTTAGGTTTTCCTAATATGAATTTCTATATGCGTACTTTGCACTATAACCAAGTTGCGGCTTCACCGTGGAATGGCTATTGTACAATTGCAGAGATTTATGATGCTTTTGATGCTAAAGACCCTCGTCGTGAAATTATGTGGGAAGGTATTCAGTATTCAGATTTGGGGTGGCCCGCAAAAGGTACTACTGGTAAAGCACTAAAAGATCGTGCAGGTAACCCACTATCTTTCACTAAGTATGCTTCAATAGTAAGTCCAACAGAAAGTAATGGGATTCGTGTTCCAAAATATCAACCAGATGTGAATGCTCCTGGTGGTCAAGCAGAGAACGATTTTATTATCCTACGTTTAGCCGATATTATGCTTATCAAAGCAGAAGCACTGATACAGCAAGGGAATAATACTTCCGCCCTTACTGTAATTAATCAAGTTCGTACTCGTGCAAGAGTTACTCCACTAACATCAGTAACTTTGGATGACGTTTTTAAAGAAAGAACTTATGAGTTACTTTGGGAAGGTGTACGTCGCCAAGACCAAATCCGTTGGGGAAATTTTTTGGACACCTATAGTAATAAGACAACCCAATCTAATATGAAGTATTTGCTGTTTCCAATTCCCATAAATGCAATTGCTGCAAATCCAAATTTAAAGCAAAATCCTGGGTATTGAGCATAGAACAACTAAAATCCATGTATAAAACCACTTAACAATTTCATCAAAAAGGCATAATTTATTATTAATTTTGTCTTGAACTTAACAAACAAATAATGAAGTATTTATTGCTAAATGTCGTAGTGATTGTGAGCCTTATAACCATTGGTTGCCAATCGAAAAAA
>JAYUOX010000039.1:0-19753 GCA_043760595.1 Cytophagales bacterium | reverse complement strand
TTAGGTTATGTACTTTCCGAAGAAACTTATGTAATTCTTGAAGGTCCCAGATATACAACAATGGGGTATGAAAAAATTGCGAAAGGGTGGGGAGATTTTTGTAATTCACCGCTTACTTTGAATAAAATAGCATGGGTTGAAGGTCCTTTTGAGGAAGTTTCGAGTGATATGGCGTGGGTTGGAGGAATGATTGTATTAACGGTTGAGGTGAAAGAAAAGGAATTTGCCGTACAATTTCGTTCAACCTTTGTATTACGTAAAAATCAAGAAAATAATTGGCAAATCAAGCACGAACACGTTTCAGCACCTTTGGAAGACCCGTATGGGATTGGAGATTGGTTGAAAAAGTAAAAAACTTCTCAATTTGAGAAGTTTTTTATTCAAGTAGCTAATATAATTTAAAAGACCTTTTATTGCAAATTATTAATTATCAGACCATTAAGTTTCGACCATCGAAATACAAGGAACTATTTAACAACATACTTAAAAGCCGTTCCAGAAAGCGTATAGCCAGTGGTTTTGGCGGTGGTAAAAACTTTATAATTTACTTTCATTAATCCGCTCGCCCCTAAATCTTGGGCTTGGACGACCAATCGGTCTAACAGTGCCTTCTTTTGTTGTTGATCATTTCCTCGAATTAACATTCTTCCTTTAACTAATTGTCCTTCTTGAATGGGAGTTTCATCTGAAATGGATAAATTTTCAATTATTTGAGTAGCGGTCTGAGGTTGCTCATCGCCAATTAAAATCTCAATGGGGTATTTGTCGGCTATCTGAAAGCCCAAACCATCTTTCCTATCGTTCGTCCCAGTTTGGTAGTTAGGTTGATAATAAGAGGAAGTTTGTAAGTTTTTATTTGACTTACAAGAAAATAAAAGGAGATAGGAGATAGAAGATAGGAGGAAGTAGATAACAATATAATTTTTGTACATCTTAAATTTAAACCTGCTACCTAAAACCTTATACCTCATACCTAAATTAAACAGTTTCTGAATCATAAATTAGTACCTTTTCCCAAAGGTGTTTGCATTCATCTATGAATTTAAGATGAATCGGATGAATTTGATACACATCGTGTCCCTCGATGTCGTCAAAAATTGTTAAAAGACAATAATCGTAACTATTATCAATTACTGGACGGTCTGTTTTGGCAGGCGTTCCTACATTAAACGTTGTGCAAGTGTCAATATTACCAAGTGTTTTTACACCCACCAAAAATTGCTGACGCTCTACGTCCGTGAGGTTTTTTTGTAACCAAAAATTTACTACGTGAACAAACATATTAATTTGAAAATTTGATGATTTGAAAATGGAATAAATGAATTATTTTTTAGTTTTAAAGCCCATCTTTGGCAATTACTACTCGCATTCTTTCCCCTAAGTCATCAGATGCTTTCATCAATGGCAACCTTACATCAGAATTTATCAAGCCCTTGATTTCCATAATTTTTTTAACCCCAACGGGGTTCCCCTCTTCATATAAAAGTGGGTCAATTGCCAAGAAACTACCTAACATCGTTCTGGCTTTTAAGAAATTGCCATCTAATGCCGCATGAATCATCTCGGTAAACCTGGCAGGTAAAGCGTTGGCAATCACCGACATAACCCCCACACCACCACAGGCAATGATGGGTACACCTTGTACATCATCACCCGAAATTATCAAGAAATCTGCTGGTTTATCCTTGTTGATTTCCATAATTTGCTCCATAATGCACGAAGCCTCCTTGATACCAATAATATTTGGATGTTCTGCTAATGTTAAAGTAGTATTGGCGGACATATTAATACCCGAACGCCCAGGAATATTGTACATTATCACAGGGACGGGGCTGGCATCGGCAATCGCAGTATAATGGGCAATCACACCTCTTGCACCAGGTTTATTATAGTATGGACAAACTGATAAAATGGCATCAACTCCCTGAAAATCAGTATCTTTGAGAGCCTGAACAACGTGTGGCGTATTATTTCCCCCCAAACCATATACTATTGGAAGATTTTTTGAATTGTGTTGCTTTATAAAATCTAAAATGGCTTTTTGCTCATTTTTGTCAGTTGTGGCAGACTCCCCCGTCGTGCCATGTACAACCATATAATCCACGCCACCGTCGGTAATATGTTGAATTATTTTTTTTAATCCTTGAAAATCTACTTGCCCGTCTGTTAACATTGGGGTTACTAAGGCTGGGGCTACCCCATAAAATTTTGGTCTCATTATTGATGTAATCCGAACTTTCCAGTTCTGGATATATGATTAGGTTTGAATGTAACTCGAACTTTCCAGTTCGGGATATATGATTAAATTTAATTTTCGAACTGGAAAGTTCGAGTTACAGCATTGCTAAAAAATCATCTTCTGAAATAATAGTAACGCCTAACTTATTGGCTTTTTCAATTTTTGAAGGACCCGCCTCTGAACCAGCTACTAAATAATTCAATTTTCCAGAAACGCCACTCAGCACTTTTCCTCCGTTGGCTTCAATTTTTATTTTCAAATCATCCCTTTCAAAATTTTGAAACGTACCCGAAATTACGAAAGTTTTACCTGCTAAACCTTCCCCTTCTGAAACTATTTCCAATCTTTCATATTCAAATTGTAGCCCAGCAGCCTTTAATCGGAAGATAAAATCCTGATTTTGAGGGTTTTGGAAGTATTCTGATACACTTTGAGCAATACGTTCTCCAATCTCTGGTACTTGTAATAATTCATCTTGTGTGGCTTTTGAAAGTGCATCAATATTATTAAAATAGGAAGCTAATTTTTCGGCAACCGTCGCTCCAACAAATCGAATACCGATACCAAAGAGTACTTGTTTAAAAGGAATTTGCTTAGATTTTTCTACTCCTGACAAAATATTTTGAATAGATTTTTCTTTAAAACCCTCTAACCCTAACAAATTTTCATATTGCAAATCATATAAATCAGCGGGTGTTTTTACCAATCCTTTTTGATAAAATAAGTCAATTGTTTCTGTACCTAAATTCTCAATATTAAGTGCTTTTCGTTGAATAAAATGCTCAATTTTCCCTTTGATTTGAGGAGGGCAACCGTTTTCATTCATACAATAATGGTTGGCTTCGCCTTCCTTCCGCACCAAGGTTGTGCCACACTCAGGGCAACTCTCAGGAAATATTACTTTTTCAAGATTTTCTCTTCGCTTTTCTAAATCAACATTGGTGATTTTTGGGATAATTTCGCCTCCTTTTTCCACAAAAACATAATCCCCAATATGCAAGTCTAAGCGTTCAATTTCGTTGGCATTATGCACACTTGCCCGCTTGACCGTTGTCCCTGCCAAAAGTACAGGTTTTAAATTTGCTACTGGCGTAATATTGCCTGTACGCCCAACCTGATAGGAAATTGATTCTAAAAGAGTTGATGCTGCCTCAGATGGATATTTGTAGGCAATCGCCCAACGAGGGGATTTTGAAGTAAAACCTAAGACTTCTCGTTGTTCAAATGAATTAAGTTTAATAACAATTCCATCGGTATTTAGGGGTAGATGATGACGTTTGGAATCCCAATAGTTGATGAATGACAAAACCTCCTCAATATTATTGCATTTTTTCCATGTGGGCGAAATATTAAAGCCCATTTCTTTCATCGTAATTAGGCTTTCTTCGTGGGTTGTAAAAACGTTTTCATCCGACAAAAATTGATAGATATAACAATCCATCTTACGTTTGGCAACAACACCCGAATCTTGCATTTTGAAAGTACCTGATGCGGCATTGCGAGGATTGGCTAAGAGTTGCTCGCCAATGTCTTCTCGGTCTTTGTTTAGGGCTTCAAAAGTTGAGATTGGCATGAACCCTTCTCCACGTACCTCGAATCGAATTGGCATATTTTTTGTTGGTACATTAAGAGGTATCGTTCTGAGCGTTTTTACATTATTTGTGATGTCATCGCCTCTTACTCCATCGCCACGAGTAACACCACGAGTCAAAACACCATTTTTGTACCACATTGAAAGTGCCACTCCGTCAAATTTTAATTCACAGATGTATTCGTAATCAGACTCGCCAAGTCCTTTACGAACTCGCTCGTCAAAATCCGCTAAGTCTTGTTCATTATAAGTATTCCCTAACGAAAGCATGGGGTATTTGTGCGTTACTGATTCAAATTCCTTCGAGATAGTACCGCCAACCCGATGCGTAGGAGAGTCATTTCGCTTAAATGTTGGATATTGATTTTCTAATTTTGTTAAATCTTCCAACAACTTATCAAATTCAAAATCAGATATTTCTGAAATAGCGTTTTGATAGTATTGAAAATTGTAATGATTTAATTTATCAGTAAGTTGGTCGATTTGTTCCTGAGGGTTCATAAAAAGAAATATTTTTAACGAATTTACCGCCAAAAAATAAGTTTTAACAAGGTTTTTAATAAAAAACATTAAATTTACATCCATACTTTTGTAAATTATCGCATTATGAAAAAAGCGTTTACTTTACCAGTTATTAAGGTTTTAATGATTGGACTTATTTTATCAATTTCTCATTTCTCATTTTCTCAATCTGGGATTAGATTTGGCATTAGAGGCGGTGCTCATGCAGGAACTCAGTGGGGTAGAGCAATACTCTATTATCCAGAAGGTACATTGATTGGTTTTCATGGGGGCATATTTGCCAATATTGAATTATCTGAAGACATATCTCTGTGTCCTGAAATAGCTTTTAGTCAAAAGGGATTCAAAAGAGATACAGCTAATTTTAGTTCAAATTATTTTGAAATACCACTTCTACTGAAAATAAATATGGGAGACGAAGGGCTGTACTCAATTATTGGACCCTATATGTCATATTTACCGACAGTCAATGTTGAAGCCCCAGACGAAAAAGCATTGGGTTGGGGTGGCACATTGGGCTTAGGATACAGACTTGGAGACCATTTATTTCTGGAAGGAAGATACAATTTTAATGGTAATATTTGGCGACTGGGTAGCGATAGTTTAAATCCTTTCGGATTTAGAAATACCACCATCGGATTGTCCTTAGGATATTTGTTTTAGTATTACGAGTTCAGAAAAAGCCTTCTTGAAATTTCAGGAAGGCTTTTTTGTTGTTTGGTGGATTAATATGTAATAATTTTGTTCTTTAAATCAACATAACCAATTTCTGGAAGCCCGTTTCTATGAATTTATCAAAATTTTATTTTCTAATTCTTTTTCTAATTATCGCCTTGGGTTTTGGATTGAGGGTTTATAATCTTGACAAGCATGGTATTTTTTATGACGAAAAAGCCTCTGTTTTAATTAGTCAAGCAATGGCGATGGAGGGTAATTCTCAAAAAAAATGTTTCTATACAAAAGGGAAAAATACTTTTACACCCAAAGAATTTTGGGCAGAAAAAAACCTTGTAGATTTCTATGATAGTATTCGCAGAAGTGATATCGGGAACAGTCCTTTTTATTATCTTGTTCTTCATAATTGGATAAATATCTTTGGGATTTCAGATTACTCTATTCGATTTTTGTCCGTTTTATTTAGTTGTTTAACCATTCTACTTTTATTTTTCTTTGTCAAAGAACATTTCAAAAACCTTCAATTAGCTCTTTTAGCCTGCTTTTTGATGTCGATTGAGCCATTTTTCATTGCTTATAGTCAGCAAGCACGCAATTATTCAATGAGTTTTTTCCTCACGCTTTTAGCTTCTCATGTCTTTCTGAAAATTATTAAAAATGAAGAACACTATGTTAAGAAAAATAGCCTCTATTGGTATTACGGAATCCTATCTGCTTTGTGTTTGCTATCCCATTTTTTAACTGCTACGGTGTTTATTGCCCACGGATTGTACGTTTTATTGTTTGTCAGAAAACTCCGACCTTGGATTTTATTGCCTCTTTCGTTGAGTATCGGAGCATTAGCTTTTGGGTATTGGATAGTGTATGGTGGAGGAAATTATACCTTTCCAACGTTGAGCTATCAGGCTAAACTTTACTATAACGAAAGCCGTCAAATTCCTAATCCTCATGCTGGGGTAATTGACCCTGCCACAATTCAAAATGTAACTAAGAAATCAATCCCAATTTTTACAGATTTGTTCATTGCGAGTAATAATATTTTGGGAAATATTGTTGGGAAAAAGAATTTATTAATCGCTATTTTGATTTCAGTATTATCAATTTTTTCATTAATAAAATATCAAAAGACAAGGAATGCCTTATGGATGCGGCTTATTTTTGGAATTAATATAATTGGTTTTTCCTTATATTCAACCGCAAAATGGCAGTATTTAGAATTAGTAAACTGTGGGCTTTTATTGTATTTTGTGGTAGAATATTTTAGAGAAACTAAAGATGAAATACTAAGAAAACAAAATTGGTTTGTGGTTATTTTAACCTTCTTTCCAACGTTTTTTTTATTGTTAATGACCTTCAAAAATGGTCATACTTTTGGGCTTTCACAACGTTATTCTTGTTTTTCATTTTCATTTTCGATTATATTAGTCAGTTTAGCACTTTTACAGGCAAAAGAAAAATATAAACCCATCAATTATTTTGTCTGGATAGTTTTTGGGATTCAATTATTTTTTGTGGGATTGACCGTTAAAACTGTTTTGAATGATGAATCTATGAAGTATAATTATCGAGATAATGCCCGCCAAAAGAATCCTTATCCATTGATTGCCAATAAGTTAGAGAAAATGTATCAAACTGGCGATACCATTTTTTATCCTTCTTACATCAAGACTGTCTATGAAGGAGATATTTACACAAAAAATATTAAAAAATCTTTTTTGGATGCTCAATACGTAAATTTGTATCTCCCAAAAGATGCTGAATATATCCAATCTGTTGATGCGAAGGAGAATAATAAGGTTATTCTGAAGAAAAAAAATGGGATAGAAATTGAGATTTTTGACTTAAAAGGAGATACGTTTCGATATTAGTGTTTGAAAAATAATAATTTGTCTGGGCGACCCCGTCTGAATCAGGATTATAGGATTTAATGATTTTTATGATTTTTATCCTGCTATTCCTTAAATCTTGTAAATCCTGATTCAGACGGTGTCGCCCAGACAAAATAAAGTTTTCTGAACACTAGTTTTTCGATATTAGTTTTTCGGTGTTCGATGTTAGTTTTGAACTACTTTTATCATTTATAAATTAAAATTTTATGGGTCGAACATCTAATAACAAAAAACAAACATCGAACATCGAACAACAAAAAACGAACATCGAACAACAAAACAATGAATAATATTTTAATTGCCCCCTCGGTGCTTGCCGCTGATTTTGCTAACCTCCAGCGTGATATTGAAATGGTCAATAGTTCACAAGCAGATTGGTTTCATATTGACGTGATGGACGGACACTTTGTGCCTAATATTTCTTACGGTATGCCCGTGATTGAGGCTATCAAAAAACACGCAACCAAGCCATTGGACGTACATTTGATGATAGAAAAACCCGAAAGATATATCGAGGTCTTTAAGCAGGTAGGGGCAGATATTATCACGGTTCACCATGAGGCAACGGTACATTTACACCGTACCCTCAGACAAATTAAAGATGCTGGTTGCAAAGCAGGGGTAGTACTCAATTTATCAACGCCTGTTTCAGTTTTAGAAGACATTTTGCCAGAATGTTATATGGTGCTTCTGATGTCCATTAATCCAGGATTTGGAGGGCAAAAATTTGAAGAAGTTACGATTGATAAAGTAAAAAAACTTCGTAAAATGATTGATGATAGAGGTCTTGATACTCTAATAGAAATAGATGGTGGCGTAAATCAAGAAACGGGTCAAAGATTAGTTAATGCAGGGGCAAATGTCTTAGTAGCAGGAAGTTATGTTTTTGGTAATGCGAATCCTGTGGAAGCAATTGCTGGTTTAAAGAATATGAGAAAAAGGTAGATTTCACTGTAGCTCGAAGTGGCACTTCGAGAATCGGACTACTACGTCTCGAAGTGCCACTTCGAGCTACAGAATTTATAATGCTCAAAATCGCCCATTCTCCCATCTATCAACATTCACTTCCCGAGGGACATCGTTTTCCGATGTTGAAATATGAGCTTATTCCAGAACAACTCATCTATGAAGGAGCTTGTACGCCTGATAATTTTTTTTCTCCTAATCCCGTTGATGAAAAATGGATTCTTCGGACGCATACCCAAGCCTATTGGAATGACTTGAAAAACCTTCGTCTCGACCCTAAAATGATTCGTAAAATTGGATTTCCTCTTTCGGCTGAATTAGTTTTACGAGAGACCATCATTTCCCAAGGAACAATTGATTGCTGTCATTTTGCCTTACAAAATGGAATATCCATGAACGTTGCGGGCGGAACACATCATGCCTATACGGACAAAGGAGAGGGCTTTTGTCTTTTGAACGATGTAGGTATCGCCTCCAACTATCTGCTTGATAATCAATTAGCTACCAAAATTTTAGTCGTAGATTTAGACGTTCATCAAGGCAACGGAACGGCAGAAGTATTCCAGAATGAACCACGAGTTTTTACTTTTTCAATGCACGGAAAAGAAAATTATCCCCTCCATAAAGAAAAGTCTGATTTGGATATTGAATTACCAACTTTTACCAAAGATGAACAATATTTAAAAATTCTTTTTGAAATTTTACCAAGACTTATTGCTGAACAAAAACCCGATTTTCTATTTTATGTTTCGGGTGTAGATATTTTAGAAACCGATAAGTTAGGAAAGTTAAGTGTTTCATTACAAGGCTGTTATAAACGGGATGAGTTTGTTTTTCAACAAGCTATCAATCATAATTTACCGATTGTCGTTTCGATGGGTGGAGGGTATTCCCCTCAGATTCGGGATATCGTCGAAGCTCATTGTAATACATTCCGTTTAGCTGAAAAAATGTTTTTTTAACGTTTTTTCTTCGTAAATTACAATCTAATTTAATTTCCTAAATATTCATGAAAAAACCAATACTTCATCAAACCCTGAAAGCATTTATTTTGCTTTTATTTGTGCAAGTTTCTTTTTTTTCTTTTGCACAGAAATCCAAAAAAAATCAGACTCAAATCCCAGTTTCTACTACGGTTCGTAGAGGAAACGTTACTGTAAATGATAGTCTATTTAATGCTTTGAAATGGCGAAACATAGGTCCATTTCGTGCAGGAAGGTCATTGGCAGTAGCTGGACACGCCGACCATCCCCTTGTTTATTACTTCGGGGCAGTGGGTGGAGGTGTCTGGAAAACTATTGATGCTGGGGCAAATTGGTTTCCAATTTCGGATTCCACGTTTCGTTCATCATCAGTTGGTGCGATTGCGGTTGCCCCGTCAGACCCCAACGTATTATATGTAGGAATGGGCGAGGGTGATATGCGAAGTAATATTTCGTATGGCGATGGTATTTATAAATCAACCGATGCGGGTAAAACTTGGAAACACGTTGGTTTACCCAAGGCGGATGCCATCTCAAATATTGAAATTCACCCTACTAATTCTGATATAGCTTACGTAGCATCGGTGGGTAATCCTTTTGCTCCAAATCCTGAGAGAGGGATTTTCAGAACGACTGATGGAGGTAAATCTTGGAAACAAATTCTTTCTAAAAATGATAGCACAGGAGCGGTCATGGTGCGTTTGGACCCCAATAACCCACGAATTGTTTATGCCTCAACGTGGCAAGCCTACCGTAACGGTTATTCGATGAGTAGTGGCGGAAAAGGTTGCGGGCTTTATAAATCAATGGACGGTGGAGATACGTGGGAGAATTTGAGTCAAAAATCTGGTATGCCCAAAGGTGTTCTTGGTAAAATCGGAATAGCCGTCTCCGCTTCAAACTCTAATCGACTATTTGCCTTAGTTGAAAATGCCAAAGGTGGACTTTTTCGCTCGGATGATGGTGGTGAACATTGGACTTTAATTAATGACGATAAAAATCTGTGGCAACGCTGTTGGTATTACATGGATTTGGAAATTGACCCTAAAAATGAAAACAATCTGATTGTTCTGAACGTAAATGCCATGAAATCGAATGATGGTGGAAAGACTTTCAAGAGGATTTCTGTTCATCATGGCGATACGCACGATTGTTGGATAAACCCCAAGAATCCAGATAATTACATTATTGCGGACGATGGTGGAGCGGAGGTAACGTTCAACGGCGGAGCAACTTTTTCGGAGGTAGATATTCCGACGGCTCAATTTTATCATGTGTCTTTGGATAACGATTTTCCCTATAACGTCTATGGTGCTCAACAAGATAATTCATCGGTAAGAATAGCCTCTCGAACAGATGGTGGAAGCATCGACAGCAAAGCATGGTATCCCGTTGCTGGGGGAGAAGCGGGTTATATCGCCGCTGATCCTTTAAATTCAAAAATTACTTACGGAGGAGAATACGACGGTCAGATGTCGCAGCACAACGCTGAAACTGGCGAGACACGTGATGTAGCCGTTTGGCCCGAATCATCAATAGGTGCAACATCATTATCAAAAAAATACCGTTTTCAGTGGACTTACCCAATCGTTTTTTCTCCCCACAATTCAAAAGAATTGTACATTACTTCTAATCATGTACACGTTACCAATAATGAGGGACATTCGTGGGAAACTATTTCACCTGACCTTACTCGTAATGACCCCAAAACCTTAGGAGAAACAGGTGGACCTATCACCAAAGATATGACAGGGGCTGAAACCTATGGAACAATTTTTACGTTTGCCGAATCAGTCTTGGAAAAAGGGAACTTCTGGACTGGTTCGGATGATGGAATGGTTCACGTTACGAAAGATGGAGGAAAAAATTGGGAAAATATTTCGTTACCAACCTTCCAACTGCCAGATTATTCGTTAATCAGTTTAATTGCTCCTTCGGAATTTGATAAAGGAAAAGCCTATTTGGCAGCCAACAAATATATGTTTGGTGACAGAACACCGTACCTTTTCAAAACAGTTGATTATGGCAAAACTTGGACAAAAATCACGAATGGGATTCCATCTGATGAATATTGTAGAGTAGTTCGAGAAGACCCAAATAGGCGTGGATTGTTGTATGCAGGAACAGAAAGAGGCGTTTATGTATCATTTTCGGACGGGGCAACTTGGCAAAAATTGAACCTAAATTTACCACATTCTCCAATCAGGGATTTGCAGGTTCATAAACGTGAAAAAGACTTAGTTGTAGCGACTCACGGACGTTCTTTCTGGATTTTGGATGATATTTCACCCCTTTATGAAATTATGGATGGAAAAGTAAAAGAGGGAACATATTTGTACGCACCAAGACCGTCATATTTGATGAATGGAGGGGCAAGACCACAACGTCCAGATGCAGATGCTGGTGAAAATGTGCCTTTTGGGGTGCAGGTGAGGTATTTTTTAGTAAATAAACCTTCCAAAGAATTGAAGCTACAGTTTTTAACTGAGAAGGGAGATACTATCAATACTTATTCAAATATCAAAGACAAAAAAGGGGAGGCGTTCAAAATTTCAAAGGATTTTTATGAAGATACCAAACAACCCAAACCAGGGGCAATTCCTGCAAATTTGGGCATGAATAATTTTGTTTGGAATTTTAGTTATCCCGATGCTACCGAAGTTGAAGGAATAAATGTCATGTGGGCAGGAAGTACCGCAGGAGCAACTGCTACCCCAGGAATGTACAAAGTTCGCTTAATTGAGGATAATAAATTGATAGCCGAGCAACCTTTTGAAATCAAAATAGACCCTCGAATGAAAGTTACCAATGCTGATTTGAAAGAGCAATTTGATTTAGTACAAAAAGTAGGCAAAAAAGTAACTGAATGCCATAAAACGATTAATCAGATACGTAAGATAAAATCTTCAGTGTCAGGGTATTTGATGGCAATAAAAGATACATCTTTGGTGTCAAAATTAAAGAAAGTTTCACAACCAATGATTGATTCATTGGAAGTAATTGAGGCTTCATTGATGCAAACGAAGGCAAAAGCTCCGCAAGATGTTTTGGCTTATCCGATTAGATTAAACGATAAAATGGCAGGAGTAGCCAGTTATGTAATGTCAAACGGATTTGGAAAACCGAATAAACAACATCACACTGTTTACGAGGATTTGGCGGTACGAATTGATAAAGTAATTGCCAAATTCAAAGAAATTAAGGACAAAAAAGTGCCAGAATTTAATGATTTGGTGAATAAAGAGAAAATACAAGCGATTATTTTAGAAGGTAAATAAAATCAAAATCCCATCAAAATTCATTTTTTGATGGGATTTTTGATTTTAGAGGCAATATCTTGAATATAAAATCCGTATTTCTAATCGAAAGTATGTACTTGTGAATGCAAAGTCAAAATTAATTGGATTCCCAACTCTACCAAGCGTCTTGAACGCTTGGTAGGGCTAATTTTATCTTAAAAACAAATCTGCATTAATAAGTACACGGTTCCGTTTCTAATTATTATCAAAAAATAAAATCAATGGAAAGAAAAGAGTTTTTGAAAATGGGTCTTTCAAGTTTAGGAATGATGACTATTGCCCCACTCGTTTTGGCTTGTAAAAGTGCCTCGGTTGATGCGACAGAATTAGCTAATCCTAATGGATCAACGAATGGCAGTTCATCAAGCGATTGTTCGGTAAATCCAACGGAAACGGCAGGACCTTTTCCTACGAAAACCCCAAAAGACTTTGTGATTCGTGATATAAAGGCTGGTCGTGGAGGAGTCAATATGACCGCAAATCTTTCCATAAAAAATAAGAATACAGGCTGTGGAGCATTACAAGGAGCAATTGTTGATTTTTGGCATTGTGATGCGGAGGGTAATTATTCGGAATATGGAGGATTTACTTCGGCTCACTTTCTACGTGGTCGTCAGGTTAGTGATGCCAATGGTTTAGTGAGTTTTGATACGATTTTTCCAGGTTGGTATAGCGGACGGTCAGTGCATATCCATATTCATATCTTCAATGCGAGTGGTAAATCTTTGTTAGTAACTCAAATTGCCTTTCCTGCAACAGTTTGCGATACGGTTTTTACGACAGCTACAAATTTTTATAAAAACGGAAAAGCAAATACATCAAATGCCCAAGATGGAATTTTCAGAGATGGGTTTGCTACTCAATTGGCTACCGTTACGGGAGATACCCAAAAAGGTATGGTTTTGACTCATAATATTGTGGTAAATGCTTAATAGTGAGTCGATTATCTATTTATCCGAAAATCGTAAATGTTTTCAAACAAATTCATTTAGGAGTTTTGAAACTAACTTAGATTTGGTTTCAGAATCTTCAATGATTTCAATCATAAAATGTGCAGATAATACTTTATCCGTTCAAAATTCTCAACAAATTTTGGCGGATAATTTTATTTTAATGGTACTATTACCCTTGATTGGGGCAATAGAAATTGTGAGGAATAATGAATCAAAAATCGTTGATTCGGGTGAAATAGCCTATATTTGGATGAAGGCTGATGAACAAATATCTGTACAAAATCCTTCCGAAAAGGAACTAATTAACTATTTAGAAATCTGGATTAAGCAAGATAAGTTTTTTGAAGCAGAAATAATTATCGAAAGGTTTAATTTAGAAAATAATCGAAATCAATTGATAAATATTTCTCCCAAAAATATATCAGAAAAATTGCTTATCGGAAAATACAATGGGAGGGAAGAAGGGGTGTTACTAATTGATAATCAAGCCTTTGTATTTGTAATCAATGGTGTTTTTGAGTGTCAAAATCGTCTGATAGAATCTCGTTCATCACTTTTACTTTGGAATATCAAAGAATTGGAATTTGAGGGATTGGGGAGGGAAAATATTATTTTGATTATTTCATAAAATGGACTACCAAACACGGTAATCCATTTTACGAAATAAAGATTTCTTAATGCGAATCTCTCGAAACCACACTGCCCGATTTACCTTTCAAAAAGTCCATATCCGCCCCCAAATGTGCCTGTTCTACGTGTTTGATGTACATACTGACATAACCACGAGTTACCCCTAAATCCAATGGTTGCCAATTTTTACGTCTTTCGGTTAATTCTTCATCCGAAACTTCTAAGTTTAAAGTTCGGTTTGGAACGTCTAAACTAATGTAATCGCCGTTGTGAACTAAGGCTAAGTTACCCCCATCTGCTGCTTCGGGCGATACGTGAAGCACAACCGTTCCGAAACCCGTTCCAGACATTCTGCCGTCCGAAATTCTGACTAAATCATGTACGCCTTTTTCTAATAATTTCTTCGGAATGCCCATATTTCCCACTTCTGCCATACCTGGATAACCTTTTGGACCGACGTTTTTTAACACCATAATTGAATTTTCGTCAATATCTAAGTTCGGGTCTTCGATTCGGGCGTGATAGTCTTCGATGGTTTCAAAAACTACGGCTTTTCCTCGGTGAGTCATCAAAGCTGGCGTGGCTGCCGAAGGTTTAATTACCGCACCATTGGGAGCAAGATTTCCTCTGACGACTGCAATTCCAGAATTTTCTTTAAATGGTTTTTCCATCGTACCCACGATATTTCTATCGAATACTTCCGCACTTTCAGAATTTGCTCCGATACCTTTGCCATTCACGGTCAAAGCATCATTATGAAGCACATTTTTCATTTCTTTTATCACCGCTGGCAAACCTCCTGCGTAGTATAAATCTTCCATAAAAAATTTACCAGAAGGTTGCAAATTAGCCAACAAAGGGATATTTTGAGAGAATTTATCAAAATCTTCCATGTTCAATTTTACCCCAATTCTTCCTGCAATCGCCAAAAGATGAATCACGAAATTAGTCGAACCACCGATGGCGGCATTTATCATAATGGCATTCTCAAAAGCGTCACGTGTCAAGATTTTTGAGAGCGTCAAATCTTCTTTCACCATTTCTACAATCCGACGACCTGATAATTGAGAAATCACTTTCCTACGAACATCAGCCGCAGGAATGGCTGCATTATTGGGTAATGAAAGCCCGAGGGCTTCCACCATCGTAGCCATCGTTGAGGCAGTTCCCATCACGGCACAGTGTCCTTGGGTGCGAGCCATACAGCCCTCCGCTTCTACAAATTGCTGTTCGGTGATTTCGCCTAATTTGAAGGCTTCCGCAAAACGCCAAACGTCCGAAGTTCCAATGTCTTTGCCTCGCCAATGTCCCTTCAGCATCGGTCCACCTGAAATTACCAGCGTAGGAATATCAACCGAACACGCTCCCATGACGAGTGAAGGCGTAGTTTTATCACAACCGCAAAGCAAAACAACTCCATCAACTGGGTTCGCACGGATGGATTCCTCCACGTCCATACTTGCCAGATTGCGATAAAGCATGGCGGTTGGTTTTATCAAAGTCTCACCCAATGACATTACTGGAAACTCTACTGGATAGCCCCCAGCCTCATAAACGCCCTTTTTTACTGATTCTGCTAAATCTCTAAAATGGGCGTTGCACGGTGTCAGTTCTGACCAAGTATTACAAATTCCGATGACAGGGCGACCATCAAACATATCGTCAGGAATACCCTGATTTTTCATCCAAGCACGATAAATAAAACCGTCTTTTCCCGTTTTTCCAAACCAATTTTGTGAGCGTAATTTTTCCATTTAAAATAATTGTTGAGGTTTGATTTGTTGAATTGTTGAGGTTTGAATTTACAACAACAATTCAACAAATCAAACCTCAACAATTATTCATTCAGTATCCAGAGTCCGAACCATTGAAAATTTCAAATCGTGTCCCAGTGAATATTCACAGGTTCGAGTACCTGAAGGAAATGTTGAAAATTGTGAATTTCTAAACTGAAAACGCCTGACAAGGTTGTTATTTTCTATGAATAAAGTGTCCTGTCCTACATATCCGAAGGATTGTCTGCCCATGAGAGCGGGTAAATTAAATTTGTGTAATCCGTTCTTTGCTTCAAAACCTACGAATTCGAGTTTGTTTTTATTTTTTGAGTAGATTAAAATTTCTGGATAACCATCTGAATTTAAGTCACTTGTCTCTGCTTTTGAAGTATTTTCTAAACTTTTTTCTCCAACTATTTTAGTGCCGAACAAAACCACTAATTTTACTCCCAATGAATCTCTAAAAAGTTGAAAGGTATAGGCATCTTTTTTCTGTTCAAAAAACATTTCGTTTCGCTTTATAATTTCGTCCATCTTGGGTGGAGTTGCATTTAGAAAGTTTGCTTTATCAGTAGAATCTTTTTGGGTAATTTCTTGAATTAAACTATCTGGAAGGGTAATATATTGATTATCTTCTGGGCTGGCTTCTTGATTTTCAAACCAATACAAAGCCCCCGATAAGGCAACGATAAAAAAGAGTAAGATTAAGAAAAAAAATTTTGATTTTTGCATTGAATGTAGTTTTGATTTAATTTTATAAAGTTTATCATCGAAGATAGAATAATCTTATAATAAATCAATCACAATATTTTTAAATTCATCAATCTCCACAACAGAATTTCTACCAATAATCACAGTTGATTCCATTTCTTCAATCACTGCTGGTCCTTCAAAAGTTTCATTCGGTTTTAGGTCGTATCGACTGTAAACTGGAACGTCCGAATATGTTTTATCTCCCATCAAAAACACGCTTCTTGTGCCTTTTAAAGCATTTTTCCCTTCGGTTTTCACAACTTGATTTGGGATAATTTCGGGCGATTTCCCTGCCACAACCACTCGCCACGTAACTGCCTCAATGCCAATATCTTGAATGCTTCTTCCATACCTAAATTCATATTCTTTAATGAAGTTTTGTTCAATAGTTTCTATGGAATTTTCCGATAAAATACCATTTGGAATTGTTACAGAAATCTCATGCCCTTGTCCCGAATAACGCATATCGACCACTCTCGTGATTATGCCTTCGCTCTTATTTACGCCTGCCCCTACCAAAAACTCAAAACCAGTTTTTTCCATTTCTGAAAGTTGCTGATTCAAATACTTCCAATCAATTTGGGAAATCGAAGAAACATAACTCCTAATTTGTTCGGAGGCAATCGGCGAAACCAAAAAGCCCAAAGCAGACACAACACCCGCCCCTACTGGAATAATTAATTGTGGAGAATTGAGCAAGCGAGCCGTTTGAAAAGCATGAACAGGACCCGCTCCTCCAAAAGCCAACATCGAATAAAATCGTGGATCATGTCCTTTTTCGAGGATGTGAACACGAGCGGCATTTGCCATATTTTCATTCACAATTCGGTGAATTCCCATTGCAGCTTCTTCGATGGTGATGTTCAAAGGTTTTGCAATATGTTCGTTTAGGGCATTTCGGGCGGCATCTTTGTCTAATTTCATGGTTCCACCCAAAAAATAATCTTCATCCAAATAACCCAAAACTAAATCTGCATCCGTTACGGTTGGGTGTTTTCCTCCACGTCCGTAACAAGCGGGACCAGGCTCGGAAGCTGCCGATTCAGGACCAACTTGGAGTAAACCTAATTTATTCAAATGAGCAATTGAGCCTCCACCCGCTCCAATTTCAATCATATCAATTACTGGGATTCTTACTGGCAAACCCGAACCTTTTTTGAAACGCATCACTCTGGCGGCTTCAAATTGGTTAGTAATTTCAGGTTTTAAATCAAAAATCAAGGAGGCTTTTGCGGTTGTTCCGCCCATGTCAAATGCCAATAAATCCTTCTTTCCCGTTAATTTACCAAAGAAAACCCCTGCCATTGTTCCCCCAGCGGGACCAGATTCTAAGAGTTGAATGGGCGTTTGTCTTGCTCCATCAACGGTTGTCAATCTTCCTGAAGAAATCATGATGTTTAGTGTACCATCAAAACCAACTTCTTCTTTCAATCTTTTGGATAATGTACCCAAATATTGATCAGTTAGTGGTTGTACGTAAGCATTCATGGCAGTTGCCGATGAGCGTTCGTATTCCCGAATTTCAGGCATTACGTTACAGGATAAACTGACATAAATTTCTGGATAATTTTTATTGATATATTCTCCAACTTTACGCTCATGCGAAGGATTTGTGAATGAATTTAAAAAGCAAACGGCAATTGATTTTACCCCCTGCAATATCAATTTATCTACGACTGTTTTAATTTCAGATTCATTAATCGAATCAACCACATTTCCCTGATAATCAATACGTTCTGTGATTCCGTAGCGATAATTACGAGCCACTAATGGTTCTGGAACGGTCAGGAAAATATCGTAAATGTCATATCTCAATTCACGACCAATTTCCAAGACATCTTCAAAACCTTTGGTGGTAACAAAGCCCGTCAAAGCTCCTCTTCTTTCAATAATAGAGTTAGTTACGAGCGTTGTTCCGTGAACAATTCCAGTTAAATCTGAGGCAGAAACTTTGTATTTTTCTAAGAGTTCTTTGGTGCCGTTGATGATACCATTTGAGGGGTTATCATAAGTTGTGAGGGTTTTACCGAAAAATAATTTTCCAGTAGTTGATTCTAATAAGACTAAGTCGGTAAATGTGCCACCGATGTCTATTCCGAGTTGGTATTTCATGTAGTTTTAAGGTTTTAGGGGTTAGGTTTTAGGGGTTAGTTATTCCTCAACCTTATACCATCTTCAAATAAAAAATCATTCTGTTTTACGATTTCACGTTTTCAGAATGATTTTAAATTAACTGAGGCTTCTGCCTATTGTCCAAAATATTAACAACACATATCATATCTTCGACAAAAAGATAGTACAAAGTATAATGTGGTTGGATTGTTATTTTTGTTAAAGAAGTTAATCTTCCTGACACAGCACCCAAATAATGATGGACTTTTAATAATTCAATGACATCATCTATTTGAGTTGTAAATCTATCAGCCACATCAAATGACCATTTATCAAGCAAATATGAAACTATCCCTCGATAGTCTTCTTTTGCGTTACTCATCCAAACTACCTTTTCAGCCATGTTTTTGCTTCTTTACTAACTATTTCATGTGGGATTCCTTTACCTTCCCTAACCTCAATAATTGACTGATTCATTCTATTGAGTAAGAATTTCTCCTCATCTGTGAGATTTTCAGATAACAGTAAATCTAAGGTATGATTTACTTCAAAAAGTTCTGAATCTATTCTTAAAGAATCTACTTTTTTATGTATCTCATTTTTTAATTCCAGAGTTGACATAATCTTAATTATTTGTTGAACTCAAATTTATCTAATATTTTCCGAAAAATCAATGATATTCCTCCCCACCCGTTACATTCATAGCTTCGCCCGTGATGTACGAAGATTGGTCTGATGCTAAAAATGCTACGGCTTTGGCGATGTCATCTACTAAACCTGTGCGTTTCAAGGGGTTGCGGTCTTTTATGCCTTGTAAGTACGTTTCATAATCTAAGCCCAATTTATCTGAGAAAAATTTATTTTGCCAATGTCCTAAACCAGTGGTAATATGATTGGGGCAGACTGCATTTACCCGAATTCCAAAAGTACCTAATTCAACGGCATTTGAGCGTGTAAGTCCAATTAATCCATGTTTTGAAGCAGTATAGGCTGCTGCAAACGGAAATCCAGATTTTGCTGCTTGACTGGCAATATTAATAATTGAACCTCCCGTTTTTGAAGCTATCATTTGACGAGCAACTGCCTGTGAACAGAGAAAAGCACCCTTCAAATTTACATCTAAAACAGCATCCCAACTTTCTTCTTTAAAATCTGTAAAGGCTTCCATCAAATAACCAACGCCTGCATTATTTACCAAAATATCTACCGAACCAAATGCTTTAACAGTTTGATTTACAAGGTTTTCACAATCTTTTGCCATTCTCACATCGCAAGGAACAGCGATGGCTTTTGCTCCTGAATTTTCACAGGCTTTCACGATTTCGTCCATTTCCGAAGTCGTGCCGATATGTTCGTCCATGAACTC
>JAYUOX010000038.1:0-19760 GCA_043760595.1 Cytophagales bacterium | reverse complement strand
CTCGAAGCGACCGACGCTCGGTGGCACATGGAGAATCCGATTAAAACTATCCGTCCGTTCTCGAAGTGCCACCGAGCGTAGGTCGCTTCGAGCTACAGTATTACATAACAACCCAATTATCAAATGCTCCCAAAGTACATTTTTTCATTATTTCTCTTAATCACAACCCTCTCCAGACAAGGACTTTCGCAAACAAAATTTGCTCAAAAAATCGACTCCTTAATTACGTCCCAAATCGAATTTCCTTTCAATGGAATAATTATGGTTGCTCAGAACGGCAAAATGATTTATTCAAAAGCACAAGGCTTTTCTGATTTAGGAAATAAAATTCCTTTAATTACTGATAATCAATTTGTTATCGGTTCAATCAGTAAACAAATGACGGCTGTGATGGTATTGCGAGAAGTGGACAAAGGGAAGATTGACCTCCACGTGCCTGTACACCAATACGTACCTGAGATGAAACAACCTTGGTTAGATTCTATCACGGTTCATCAATTATTGAATCATACTTCTGGTATTACGGGTTGGGACGAACCTCTGAAATTTAAACCTTCTACTGGCTTCTCGTATTCGGGTGTAGGTTATGAATTATTGGCAAAAATAGCGGAGCAAGTTTCTGGGAAATCTTACGCTACACTCACGAGTGAAGTTTTCAAAATTTGTAAAATGAAGCATTCAATGAGTCCCAAATTGAATCAGCATAAAGCCTTAGTAAATAGTTATGAATCAGACTCGTTAGGCATAACTTTCAAAGTCAAGAATCTTCTAAAAGACATTCAAATAGCCGCAGGAGGCATGATTTCGACGACTGGGGATTTACTTTTATGGAATAAAAATCTTCACGGAGGTAAGTTGCTTTCACCCAAAAGTTACCTATCAATGACTACGCCTTCCACTTCGAGAGATCATTTTATCTTCGGGAAAGTAGGTTATGGCTATGGTTTACAAATGGACGAAAAAGGCAAAACTCACGAAGTCGGACATAGTGGCTACGCAAAGGGTTTTGCTTCCATCAATTTTTATTATCCAGAAACCAAAACGAGTATCATTATTTTAGAAAATGTAGCTTGGGGCAGTAAAAGTGGCAATTTGATCCAGGCTTTTCAACATCATTTGGATATTCGGACGATTATTGGGGGTGGAAAGTAAAAGAGAGTATATTACTGTTTTAACAATTTGATAATTAACAATTTAACAACTAACCATGTACAACATCGGACTTTACATTCTCTCATTTTTTTTCACCGCAGGCGGTATTTACCACTTCGTGAAACCAAAATTCTATCTCTATATGATGCCTCCATACATTCCCAACCACAAATTGATGGTTGCTTTGAGTGGTGTTACTGAGATTATTTGTGGCATAGGCTTACTATTTTCAGCTACTCAATCTATCTCCGCTTGGGGAGTTATTGCGATGCTGATTGTATTTTTTACTGTCCATTTTTATATGGCAACTTCTGATAAATTTCATAAACTGCCCAAAGTATTTTTGTGGGGGCGAATTGTGCTACAGTTTGCCTTTATTTATTGGGCGTATTTGTACGTATAGTTCTCTAATTATCAGCAATATATTACCATAAAAGTCTATCAATCAGTAAAATAATACTGATTGATAGACTTTTATGGTTTTTTACTTTCTAATTAGCTAAGTTATTTTTAAATTGTATCAGTATTGAAATATCACTTTATCAAATTTTTTATGAAACACTTTTTACTAATTCTGGGAATGGTTCTGTTTTTATCCAACGGACTATTTGCCCAAGAACAAACCATTAATGGAAAAATTACTGACGACAAAGGCGAAACGCTCCCAGGCGTAAGCGTCAGTGTGCAAGGAACAACCAAAGGAGTAACCTCGGATGCAAATGGAAAATACTCCATCAAGGCATCAACTGGTAACACCTTGGTTTTCACGTATGTGGGTATGGTTACTCAGAAAATCAAACTGACGAATATCACTACTTTAAATGTAAAATTAATTCAGGATGTGTCTGAATTGGAAGAAGTTGTGGTAACAACCGCCTTTGGTTTAGATAAAAACAAACGAACCCTTGGTTATGCAACCCAAACTATCAATGGAGACGAAATTGCAGAGACGGGTCGTGAAAACATCTTCAACGCCCTTCAATCTCGTGTGGCAGGAGCAACTGTTAATGCTACTTCGGGAGCCCCAGGTTCTTCTTCTACCTTAGTTTTACGTGGTTTTAACTCATTGAGTGGTAATAATTCTCCGCTAATTGTGATTGATGGTTTGCCAATCAATAACTCTACTTTCAACCAGGGTGTTACGGCATCAGGTAGTTCAAATAGAGATAATGACTTCTCAAACCGCTTGTCGGATATTAACCCTAATGATATTGAAAGTCTTACCGTTTTGAAAGGACCAGAAGCAACCGCTCTTTATGGAATTGATGCGGGTTCTGGAGCAATTATTATCAAAACTAAAAAAGGACAGGCGGGGAAACCTAAAATATCATACTCTAATCTTTACAGAGTTGATCAAACCTACCTTTATCCAGAAAAAACTCAAACAGTTTATGGTACAGGTACGCTTGGTTCATCGGCAACCAGAAGCCGTTTATTATTAGGGGCAAAAATCCCAGATGGTACTCCCATTTATGATAACTTAGGAAATTTCTTTCAAGATGCTGTTACTCAACAACATAACCTCACCATCAACGGAGGTAAAGATAGATTTACGTATCGCCTTTCTGGTTCGAGTGTGAATCAAAAAGGAACTATCCCTAACACAGGATATGACCGCTACAATGCTCGTGCAACGGTTTCTTATTACTCTTTAGATAAAAAACTAACCCTTTCAGGAACAGGGACTTACTCGTATGCCTACACCCAAAAAGCCTTGCGTGGCGGAGGAGGAGCAGCAACTACAACGGCAGGAGGGTTTTTGTATAATCTATTAAACTGGCCCGTTACAGATGATGCCCGAAACTATGACAAAGATGATGGCACACGGCGTAGATTTTTTGATGATGAAGCCTTTGCGGAAGCGGATAACCCTTATTGGACAGTTAATAAAAATAAAAGTGCAGATTTTACGCATCGCCAGATTTATAATTTCTCGGCAGATTATAAACTTACAGATTGGTTGAATTTTAGTGGAAAATTCAGTTACGATGGCTACAATACCAACGGCTTTACTTTCTATCATCCAAGCTCAAATGATTTCTTCACGGCTAAGGGACATTACGAAGAATATACCAATGATTACCGAGGATTAAGTGGCGTTGCTATTTTGGGTGCAAATAAAAAAATAAGTAAGAAAATAGAGATGGGGCTTAGAGTTGGAACTGCCATTGACGATGCTAAATTTACTTTTTTCTCAAAACGGGGACAGAATTTAACCCGACAGGTTGTGGGTGATGTGGACTATCTCCCAGAACTTCGTACCATCGGAGCGGGAACATACTTGGACAGTCGTGCATTAGGTCGTGATACGCTCAGACTTAGACGTTTACAAGGTGTTTTTGGAGAATATACTTTCGGATATGATAAATTTTTGACACTCACTGTTACAGGTCGTAATGACTGGACATCGACACTCCCTTCTGATGCTCGTTCATTTTTCTATCCATCTGCCAGTGTTGCCTTTGTCTTTACAGATTTATTACCCAAAAGTAAAATCCTTAGTTTTGGTAAATTGCGTGGCTCTATCGCCCAAACAGCCAAAGATATTGGACCTTATCAATCACAATCAATCTACTCAAAAGTTCTCACCAGTGGTTTAGGATATCAATACGGAATTACCAATAATAACCCCAGAATTGTCCCTGAGCGACAAAATACCTTTGAAGTAGGTACAGAATTACAATTCTTAAACAAAAGAGTTAGTTTTGATGCTGCATATTACGATACCAAAAACGTAGGTCAAATTGTGAGTTTAGTTCGTTTGAGTTATGGAACAGGATTTATCGTTTCGACTTTAAATATTGCTGATACACGTAATCAAGGAGTTGAATTGATGTTAAATGTTCAGCCCATCAAAACCACAAAAATGTCATGGAATCTTGGGTTTAATTTCTCAAAAACTACCAATCAAGTTACAGGGCTTCCTGCCAATGTTTCAGAATATTACAACTCAGATACTTTCGTGAGTGGTTTCAGAAATGGATTAGTTTTGGGAGGAGAGACAACTTCACTTACGGGACAAGATTATTTAAGAAATAATAAAGGACAAATTCTGATTGACCCAGGTACGGGTTTCCCATTAGTAAATTCTCTCTATCAAAAAATCGGAGACCGAAATCCTGATTTCACTTTGGGTATTACCAACCGTTTTACAGTTAATAATTTTACTTTATCCTTTGTATTAGATACTCGTAAAGGAGGGGATATAATGAACGGAACTGCTTACGTGCGGACTTTACAAGGACAAACTGCCAGAACCCTAAATCGTGAACAAGCTCAAATCGTTCAAGGTGTATTGAATGATGGTTTACAAGATTCTGATAAACCTACTGCCAATACAATTCAGATTTATCCACAATTCACTTCTTATTATCAAGATGGACGTTTATACCCTGGTAATTTCGTGGAAAGAAATGTCAATTGGTTGCGTCTTCGTGAGTTGTCTTTACGTTATGCTTTACCATCAAAACTTGTTAAAAGTATTGGTTTCGAGAATGTAGGGCTATTCTTAACAGGTACAGACCTTTTTATTCTAACAAATTATTCAGGTGCTGACCCAACTGCGACCAATTCTAATACTGCTTCAACAGGTGGTACAGGTGGTTTCGGAATTGACTTTTTTACTCCTTCAATTCCAAGAGGATTTGCGGCTGGTGTAACCATTGATTTTAAAGCAAAATAAAGAATAAATGGCTTTTGTCATTAAATGGATTCTCTATTTTTAAAAAGAAAAAACATGAAAAAAATAATATTAGTATCAATAATTACCTTCGGATTAATGACTTCATGTACAAGTTACATTGACGAAGCATTCAAAAACCCTAATGCCCCAACGGAAGTAGTTCCTGCCGATGTGCTGCCAGCTATTTACGCCAATTATGCCCGTGGGATTCAATTTGACGCTCGTTTCTTGGGTAGATATACTCAATATTGGGCAACTACAACCGCCAGTGGTGCGTGGGACAGATACGGCTATGATGTAGGTTCGGATAATGGAGGCGAAAAATGGCGTTCACATTACTATACTTTGGGTCAAAACAATGTCAATATGATACGAGACGGCTTAAAAGCTGGAAAGGATGAATACGCAGGTGTAGGTCATGCTTTGTTTGCTCTAAGTTGGTTACAACTGACTGATTATCACGGAGAAGTAATTTTGAATCAAGCCTTCGATACCAACCGTTTGATATTTGATTATGATTCGCAAGAAGATACTTACAAGCGAGCAATCGCACACTGTGATTCGGCAGATCTCTATTTTAATCGCCTTGGTTCAAAATCAGTATCAGCCGATTTTGTGATTGCCGATAAATGGGTACATGGTGGAGATATTACGAAATGGAAAAAATTTGTAAGTGGTGTACGTGCCAAAGTATTGCATAGATATTCATTAAAAAGTAGCTACAAACCAGATGAGGTTATAAAAAGTGTAGATGCTGCACTAAGTAACGTGGCAGATGAACCCATGATAAAGTTCAATAATGGTCTTGCTGCTACTGATGATGCTAATTTCTTTGGTCCTCGCCGTAACAATTTAGCGACTTACCGTCCTACAGATTTTTTTATTCGTTTGTTAGATGGTAGCGTTTATACAGGCGTGAAAGATCCTCGCATGGCATATCTATTTACGTCAAGTACCGATGGAGTATTCAGAGGTGTTGCTCTTAATCTTGGAGAAACAACGACTATAGCGGCTAATAAGAAAACGTCAAGTGTATTTGGAGTAGTATCAACTGCCGCCCCTGCAAATGACTTAAATTGTCGCTCATATTTTAAGAATGATGCTAAATTCCCTTTAATGACCTTGTCTGAGTTACAGTTTATTAAAGCTGAGGCTGCTTTCATCAAAGGCGATAAAGCAACTGCATTAACGGCATTTCAAAAAGGTATTCAAGCCAATTTTGATATGTTCACAACGCATTTTACGGGTTATACAGCTTTCACTCCCGCACAAGTAGCTGCTTATATTACCGCTATAAGCCCCAAAACTGCCAGTGAATTAACCATAAAAGACATTATGGTTCAAAAATTTATAGCACTTTGGGGATATGGATTTGATGAGACTTGGGTTGACTTACGCCGTTATCAGTACAATCCTGAGATATATCCAACTTGGGCAGTGGCTACCTACTATCCTGACAATACAGGAAAGTATGCTTATCGTGTACGCCCAAGATACAATTCTGAATATCTATGGAATGTAGAAGCCTTAAAAAAAGTAAAAGCCTTTGATGCTGATTATCATACAGTTCCAGTATGGTTTGCTCAAAAATAATTATTAAAATTTATTTCGATATCAACATGAAAAAAATAACAATATACATAATGGCAATACTCTTCACAGGATTCGTTTCTTGTGAAAAGAACTTAATTGAAGCCAATCAACAATGGGAATTTTCAAATCCTAATAATGCTAACTTGAAAGTAGTTAATACTTACACGTCAAACGTACCTGCACCATTACCCGCAGTAGGTGCTTCAAGCACTTTCTTTATCTTTCAAAATTCCAATAAACTCAACGGTAATGCCTTGGGAGCGTCAGGTTCTTGGCCCGGACCTGCTACTTACGCCAATGTTACGCCTGGGGCAACGAATTTTAATTTTTTATTAAGCCGTCGTATCGTTAATGATTATGGTGCACCCATCAAGGGCGATACTGCTTTTAGAGGAAGTATCACCTTAGATGCAAGTAAATATTACACAATGTTTATGATAGGTGAATCTCCAACTCAATCTTTGTATATGGTTGAAGATAAATTAACCAACCCAAAAGAGGACTTTTATGCCGTAAGATTTGCCAATTTAGTAGTCTCAGCAACTCCAAAGCCTGTAGATGTATTCTCTCGAAGAGAAAAAAGAAAGATTGCTAACAACTTAGCTTATAAATCAGTAACCGATTTCACGGAAATAGCTGTTCCCAAAACTATTGCCAGTGATACGCTTGATGTGATGGATGCGGGTACAACTAAGATTTTGTACAGTTTTAATAGCTTTGCTCCAACGAGTCGGAGAGTTTACACGTTTTATACATTTGGACGTACTGGGTTTTCGGCTGAAAGGCTGACCAACTATGTTAATAGATAATTTTAGAAAAAGCATAAACAAAAAAAATACCAAAATGTTTTAAATTTTCTTTGTTTATTTTAATAAAAATTTGTGCTTTTAGAAGATAAATAATTATTTCCACTATCAAACCCTTCTAAAAATCATGCAGGCTTACATTATTCAAGCAGTCATCGGAGCCGTTATGGGCTTCGTTGGCAATCACATTCCATTCATTAAAAACAATCAGAACACTATCACAAACGTCGTTTTGGGCTTAGTAGGTAGTGTGGGCGGAAACGCAGCGGCAGCAGCCACTGGTATTCTCGGAAATTCGGGAACGGTGGGTGAAGTTGGTACAGGCGTAGTAGGCTCGGTGGTTGCTTTATTGGCTGGTAAATTATTAGGTGGCAACAAAGCTGCATAGTTTGCTAACGCATTAGTGAAAAAGGGTTATCTGAAAGGATAGCCTCTTTTTGTTTATCTCACCACCAAAATCACCCCTCGCAAAACCGTACTGTCATCAACCCTCACTACATACGCATACGTACCTTCGGGTACGGGTTTGTCTTTATATATGCCATCCCAAGGTGCTGAGTAGCCTTTTGAGTAGAAAACCAATTCACCCCAACGGTTATAGATTTCTACGATAAGGTCTCAAAAAGCATTTTCACCAACATCTAAATACCCTCCTCCTGTGAATCCATCTGTACCGTTGGTATATCCATTATCTAAACCGATTCCTTGGTTGCCAGAACCACTACCAACTGATAGGATAAAGAAAGCTATTCCCCTTTGAGGTAACGAATTTGGTTTAATCCAAGCAGCGTATGAAAAAGTTGGATTTTGTAACTTAGGAATGTGAATTAAATAACCTACTGATTTATAAATCAATCTTTTGGATTATTTCTTCGTTTAAAAAAACTAACGTATCGCTGCTATGTGTCGTTTTTTTACCTCGAACTATTCCAAAATATCAATATCTAAATTCAATACTTTATTTAATTCCCATTCCTTATTTGAGGGAATGTCAATGTAATTTGAGTTCCCATTAAAATTATAAGCACTATTTGCCTTGCCAAAACCGGTCAGCCGTTAAGGTTGCACCGCTTACTGTTCCATTATTCCCATTTCCAGATTCATCTTTGGCATTGGCATTGAAGGGATAGCAAGCCACTAAACCGTTTTTGAGGTTTATTTGACTCAAAATAGGGCTTGAGAAGAAAAACACTAAAAGGAAAATGTAGATATATTTCATGGAGAATAATATTTTGAGATTGTAAAACAGATTTTGATAAGTACCCGTTATTAATTAGTTTATGTTTGGATGAATTGATAATCACCTGATTATCAATTGACTATATCTGAAAATCCTAACAACTAAATCCTAACCCCTACTTAAAATCAGTACTCTTTACCTAAAATCGTAATTCTTTGTCCACTTTCGATGCGATTGTTTATAAAGTCAATATTTCTACAATAAATAGTATTAGTTGCGTTCAGCGATTCTGTCTTGGTAAGTTGTCGTATTTGGGGTTCGTAACTGTATGTTTCAAAACCTGCCTGAGTAAGTTTCTCATGAATACCCTCATCAGAAGAATTATACTGACTCGTCAATCCATTTGTTTCGATAAGAATAATACATAAATCAGGGTTTTTCAAGGTATTCATTGCACCACGTAATACAAATTCCTCATACCCTTCAACATCAACTTTTAAGAAATGAGCTGATTTTCCATTCAGAAAAAAGTCCAGCGTATTGACCTCAACACTCAATGTATTTCCTTCACTGTTACTCACTACGTGGTTAATGGCATCTAAATTATTGGTGAAAAAAAGTTGTTCGTTTTTATCTCCCACGCCATTATTGAACAAGGTAACTTTACTGTTCAAATAGTTATAATTAATGTTTCTTTTTAATCTACTAAAAGTGCTTGGAAGAGGCTCAAAACTGTAAGAATTAGCTTTACTAATCCCCGATGCCAAAACGGAATAAACGCCAATATTAGCTCCTACATCTACGAAATTGTCGTTTTCTCTTAAAAAATGAATCATCAATAGCATCTCATCGTAATCGTACAAACTGCAATAGATTTGAAGTTCCGCACTTGACATTCCTTTCTCAACTACTAAAAAAGTATCATTAACAAATGGATAGACTATCGGGGATTTATGCAGTCTGATGATTATTGCTCTTAGAAATAAATTCAACAGAGCTTTAATTTTTCTATCCTTATTTAGTGGGTGATTTATAACCGTTTTTATCGTTTTTAATTTCATATTCTGAATAGTTTTATAAGCCCAATATATTATCTGTTCTATAAAAAATAGAAGTGCATGATTTTGTGGGTACAACAGGAACCATACCCCAAAAATCTAATTTTTTAAAGCCCTTTTGTTTCAAGAGTTCAATCGAAACGGTGTATTCAGTTCTGAAACTATCATCCAAAAGTATTACTCCATTTTCCGATAAATTACTTAGGCAATGTGTAACGCATAGGTTTCTTTCTTTACCATCGACTATGATAAAATTATACTTTTTGTCGTTTACTTGGATTGCTTTGCTGTAGCTTTCTATTTCATCAATCGGTTGATAAATTAACGTAGTGTTCTTTAGTATATCCTTTTCCACAAATTCTTTCCATTCCTTATGGTCTTCCACGGCTGTGATATGTCCTACTTTGTTAGCAAGCCATTTGGTTGAACCGCCACATCCGTATTCAAAAATAATGATGGAAGTGTTTAACCTTTCCCTCAAAAAATCTACCATTGGGTACGTCCACCAAGGAATTGGCTGATTATTTATATCAACCGCTTTTTTGGTAACAAAGGACTTCATCCAGCCATTAGTTTTTATTTCACCGACCATGTAAAGTTGCAGTAATGGTCCTATTGTGGTTAGATTTAGCGTATTCCAAACCAAGTTTTTAATTTTTCTTAACATTTTATACTTTTCTTAATTTATTACCAAAACGGTTTTTCAATGAACAAAATAAAAACAATAAATCTGCATCTCAAATATTCTATTGTTTTATTAGGTAATTTTGTAGGATTAAACACTAAATAAATCCAGCATTTTCTGTTGAAAAAATAAACAGAATTTTGAAGAATAATGGGAATAGTTATCAGACAGAGCATTAAAAGCACATTTGTAACCTACGTAGGGGTTATAATCGGAACGGTTAATGTGCTTTTTTTATATAATAAATTCCTAACTACCGAACAATTTGGACTCTACACCACAATCGTAAGTTATCCCCTCATTTTCTCAGTTTTTGCGGGTCTAAGTGCTCCACACATAGGGATTCAGTTTTTTAGTAGATTTGCCGATGATACAAAAAAACACAACGGTTTCTTTACGTTTTTAATATCTCTCACCTTAGTTGGCTTCATAATATTTTTGGGATTATATACTTTATTTCGCTCAACTTTTGTTGCTATATACGCCGAGAACTCCCCTATGTTGATTCAGTATTTTTGGATTTTTGCTATAATTACATTTTTCCTGACAATCCAAATTACACTTGAATCTTATTGTAGATTACATTTAAGAATAGTCGTTCCTGCCATCATTAGAGAGATATTTCAAAAAGGAAATAACTCTATTTTGGCGATACTTTTTGGGTTTCAGTATATCACTTTCGACCAATTGATTGGGGGAATTATTCTATCTTACGTTTTATCAGACATTTTTTTACTGATATACATTAAATTTTTAGGCAAATTATACCTCAAATTTGACTTTACTTTTCTAAAACAACCCATCGCCAAAGAAATGTATCAATACGGACTTTGGTTGTTGATAGGTGGAGCATCAGCCACGATTTTACCTCATATCGAAAAGTTAATGTTGCCTTCTTACAAAGGAGGATTAGAGCAAAATGCTATTTTTAATATAGCTCTCAGCATAGGACTCGTCATTGCTATTCCTCGAAATTCAATCGCCGCAATAAGTGGTCCCATTTTGGCTGAATCTTGGGAACAAAAAGACCTTGAAAATATTAGTAATATTTATACAAAGTCAGCACTAAACTTATTGATAATAGGCATTTTTTTATTTTTGGGTATTTGGTGTAATATTGACAGTATTTTCCAAATAATCCCTAATGCAGATGTATATAAAAGTGGTAAATTAGTTGTTCTTTTAGTAGGTATTTACAGTGTTATAGACATGGCAACGGGTTTAAATTCTGAAATATTAAGAAATTCACCTTACTTTAAAAGTGATTTATATTTTAATTTTTTTAGGTTAATTCTTCTGGGGGTGTTCAATTATTATTTAATTAGATTGTACGGATACAATGGAGCAGCTTATGCAATGCTAATTTCTGTAATCGTTTATAACGCTGTAAAATTCTTTTTCATAAAACAAAAACTCAACCTACAACCCTTTGGAATACAGACCGTTAAGATAATTATATTAGGAATATTCACTTACGGGATAACGCTTTTATTACCCATTTTTGAAGGTGGTTTTATCAAAATTCTCCTCAATATTCTGATAAATTCCCTCACTATTTTGATTATCTTTGGGGGTGGAGTTTTATTTCTGAATGTATCAGAAGATTTGAATAAACTATTTAAAATAACCAAAGCCCCGAAGCGTCGGTCGCCCTAACCTCCGAAGGGGGAACTAAAAATGGACTTTAAATTAGTGTACGTTTTTAATTCCCCCCTTCGGGGGTTGGGGCGACCGACGCTTCGGGGCTAATATCCATGAAAATATTAAACATCGTCGGGGCAAGACCCAATTTTATGAAAGTTGCTCCTTTGCACAGAGCATTTAGTAAAAATCCTTTGATTGAATCAAAAATTATTCATACAGGGCAGCATTTTGATGCTAAAATGAGTGATGTATTTTTTGAGCAATTAGAACTACCAAAACCTCATTATTTTTTGGGCGTTGGCGGCGGAACGCACACGGAAGCAACCGCCCGCACGATGATAGAATTTGAGAAAATCCTCAAAATTGAAAGCCCTGATGTGGTGTTGGTTGTGGGCGATGTTAATGCCACGCTTGCCTGTGCCTTAGTAGCCGTGAAGGAGCATATCCCTGTCGTACACGTAGAGGCGGGTTTGCGTTCAGGAGACCGCAAAATGCCCGAAGAAATTAACAGAATTGTGGTTGATAATATCTCAGATTATCTGTTCGTAACAGAACAAGATGGTTTGGATAACCTTAAAAAAGAAGGTGTTTCAGATGAAAAGGTATTTTTTGTGGGTAATGTGATGATTGATTCTTTGGCGTATTATCACCAAAAATCAAAGACCCTCAACACGATGCAGGAGTTGGGCGTACAACCCAAAGAGTTTATGCTCGTAACGATGCACCGCCCCGCCAATGTGGACACGCCCGAAGGCTTAGGAAGTATTTTGGAAATCATCGAAAAGGCGAGTGAACACCTTTCGGTTATTTTCCCAATTCATCCACGGACACGGAATAATATGGAGAAATTTGGGTTGAGCGATAAACTAAAAAGTATCAAAAACCTCATTCTGACCGAACCACAAGGATATTTAGAGTTTTTGAATTTAATGGATAACGCCAAACTCATCATCACCGATTCAGGCGGGATTCAAGAAGAAACCACCTTTTTGCAAGTTCCCTGTCTAACTTTCAGAGATTCCACAGAAAGACCTGTAACCGTAACGTTGGGTACAAACCAACTATTATCAGACTTAAACGCTGATACGGTTTACGAAAAATTATTAGAAATTTTAGCTGGTAAAACAAAAAAAGGCACAATCCCACCCCTCTGGGACGGACATACCGCCGAGCGAATTGCGGATATTTTGTTTAATAAATTTGAGAAATAGTCTGTACAAAATTAAAACTTATTCTTTGAGACTTTGTGCCTTCGTGGCAAATTAACGCAAAATGAAAATACTTTTTACCTTCGGCGGGTTACCACATTATTATAATTTAGTCCTCAATCGTTTAAACCGAATTGAAGGGCAAGAAATTGTAGTAATTGCTCCGAAAGCGGGAGGAAAAACCATGGGTTCGGGCGTGCATCAAAGCCTTGATGGCATTGAATTTAAAGTGCATTTTTTGGAAGAATATAAAACGTTTTGGGGAAAACCATTTTTCAAGAATTTCATAGAAACCATTGAAGCTGAACGCCCTGATGTTATCGTTACGATTTGGCCCTATATGTTGGCATTTGTCTATAATCCATTGTTACTCTGGAAAATTAGACGAATGGGTATTAAGCTGATTCTCAAAGAGATACCGTTTAATATTCCTAAATTTAAAGAAGCCTTAACTTATTATGCCAAAGGTGGCGTTGCCTCTGAAACGATGCAAACTACTTTAAAACCAGGTAGTTTAGGTTTTAAATTGAAATATTCTTTACTGAAATATTCCTATAAACGAGCCTTCAATTTAGTGGATGCTCACGTAGATTATACCGAAGAAGCCTACGAAATTTTTGGGAGTTATGGCGTTCCGAAAGAAAAGGTTTTTATCATTTACAACTCGCCAGATACCGATTTAATTTTAGCCGATAAAGCAAAAATTGAAGGCATAAATACTGTTTTACCCGAAAACCCATTAAGACTTTTACACGTAGGAAGATTAGTAAAATGGAAGCGAGTAGATATGCTGATTGATGTTTTTAAGCAACTTTTAATCCAATTTCCAACCGCAGAATTAGTCATTGTTGGAACAGGACCAGAGGAGCAAAACCTTAAAAATCAGGCGATTGCGTTGGGAATTGAACAAAATGTAGTGTTCACGGGAGGCGTTTATGAAATGACAATGCTTGGACAGTATTTCAACGCTTCGCTCGTGTATGTATTGGCGGGTATGGGCGGGCTTTCCATTAACGATGCCATGTGTTTTGATAAGCCCATTGTGTGTGCGGTTGCGGATGGAACGGAGAAAAAATTAGTTAGAGATGGCTATAATGGCTATATTTTTGAAGATGGAAATGCAGAAGATTTATTCAAGAAATTAACCGTACTTTTGTCTAATCCAGAAAAAACCCGTCAAATGGGTTTAAATTCTGGACAAATAATTAGAGATGAGGTCAATATTCATGTTGTGATTGAGAATTATCAAAAAGCATTTAATTTTTGTAAAACAGGTTTCCAATCTGTTTAAATATGAACTCTCGAACAGGCTGGAAACCTGTTTTACTCTAAAATGTTTGTTTTAAAATACATATTCAAAGAACCATATCACGCATTTCGCACGTCCGAAAGTAGAGAATTATTGAATCTATTTAGGAAATATGGCGACGTAAAACGTTACGAAGAAAGACAAATAAAATTTCAAGGATTAACCTTTCGAGTACCTGATTGTATGTCGTTTCTTTTTCAGTTTCAAGAGATTTTTGTGGAGCAATTTTATAAGTTCAAAACAACTGATAATCAACCAGTTATCTTGGATTGTGGAGCAAATATTGGGTCAAGTGTCGCCTTCTTTAAACGTGAATATCCACAAGCAAAAATCGTTGCTTTTGAAGCTGACCCAAAGATTGCGGAGATACTGAAAGCGAATCTAAAAAACAATAATTTAACCGATATTGAAGTCGTCAGTAAAGCGGTTTGGATTGATGACGAAGGCATTGAATTTGCTTCGGAAGGTTCGGATGGAAATTCAATTTTTGGCGAAGGAGAAAAGACGAAAGTAGAGTCATTTAGACTTAAAGATGTTCTTGAAAATACCCCAAAAATTGCCATGTTAAAAATGGACATCGAAGGGGCAGAAACGGCAGTTTTGAAAGATTGTGAAAATTCATTGGGTCACGTTGAGAATATTTTTGTAGAATATCATGCTTTCCCAGGACAGACCCAAGAATTAGGAACGATTTTAGATATTTTAGCAAAAAATGGCTTTCGATATTTCATCAATTCAGCCCAAGACCGCAAAGAACCGCTCATTAATCATCGTTACAAAGGAAATGATTTAATGGATTTACAGTTAAATATATTTGGGTATCGAGAAAAATAATCACTATGAAAATAGAAGTCAATCAAAATCTTCAAGAAGCATATAAAGACCAATACTCCTCAGAAACAGCGATTTGGAGGGGTTTGGGTGCAAAACAGAAGTTTCAAAATATTATAGAAATTACCTCTGGAAAGACTTTCAAGAGGGTGTTAGAAGTTGGGGCGGGTGATGGCAGTATCTTGAAATTATTGAGTGATAATCATTTTGCCGATGAACTTCACGCCGTAGAAATTTCTGAAAGTGGCGTTACGCAAATCAAAGCTAAAAATATTGATTTACTCAAATCTGTTCAACTTTTTGATGGTTATACATTACCTTTTGAAGACAAATCTTTTGATTTAGTTATTCTCTCGCACGTTTTGGAACACGTGGAACATGAACGAATTTTATTGAGAGAAATTCATCGTGTTTGTAAGCAATTAGTGATTGAAGTACCCAAAGATTATCGCTTCGGGGCGGAGCATAAATTGGCTCATTTCTTGGCGTATGGACATATAAACCTCTACACGCCAACGTTTTTAAAGTTTTTATTAATGACTGAAAACTTCAAAATTGAAAGAGAATTGATTCGTTTATATCATCGTGATACGTTTCTTTTTGGCAAAAAATCTTTCCTGCAAAAACTGAAAGCAAACCTTGCTTTTTATGGTAAATCAGTGATGATAAATACGCCTTTCAAATATGTCAATCATAAGTTTATTAATACGATAACACTATTAGTTGAATCAGAAAATAGAGAGTTAAACATATTTTAGGTACGAATGAAAATCACCATCCTAAGCACATTTGATAATTTTGGGGGAGCATCTATTGCCGCTTCAAGATTAAATAAAGCATTGAATACCAATGGTTTATCGTCAAATATGTTGGTGCAGCATAAAAAAGGTAATCTGCCAAATATTGAAACAATTGCCCCAAATTGGTTTCAGAAAAAACTTGCTTTTTTACGATTTGCTCTTGACCGACTTCAATTTACTTTTTACGAAAAAAATAAAAATGTTCGTTTCATTTTCTCACAAGCAAGAATTGGGGTTAATGTCAATAATCATCCACTTATTCAACAAAGTGATGTCATTCATTTGCATTGGATAAATTTTGGTTTTCTTTCACTTGATTCTCTCGAAAAATTATTCAAAACCAATAAGCCTGTCGTTTGGACATTGCACGATATGTGGGCGTTCACGGGAGGCTGTCATTATGCACGGGAGTGTACGAATTATGAAAGAAATTGTGGGAACTGTGAAATATTTTTAAAAAATCCATCCACAAATGACCTTTCGCATCAAGTTTGGGAACGTAAGAAAGAAATTTTTTCAAACGCAAACCTAACAATTGTAACGTGCAGTGAATGGTTGGCTCAAAAAGCCCGTGAAAGTAGTTTATTGAAGGATAAAACGATTATTTCAATCCCAAATCCGATTGACGTTAATGTTTTTAGACCTATTGAAAAAGCCGTTGCGAGAGAGCATTTTAAATTATCTCCTGATAAAAAATATATCCTTTTTGGGGCAGTAAAAATTTCGGATGAGAGGAAGGGTTTTGCTTACTTTGTTGAAGCCTTGTCGATGTTCGATGCTTGTAATTCGATGTTTGATGTTCAGTTGTCGATGTTCGGAATAGACGAAGCATTAAACTCCGAACAACAACCATCGAACAACGAACATCGAACATCAAACATCGAAAACCGAACATCGAACCCCGAACATCGAACCCCGAACATCGAAAACCGAACATCGAACATCGAAATTTTGATTTTTGGACAAGCACAAGCCTCTGATTTTAAGGGGCTTCCGTTTAAAGTGAACATCCTTGGAAAACTTTCGGATGTAGAAACAATTGCCAAAGCTTATTCAGCCGCAACGGTATTTGTAAGCCCATCTATCGAAGATAATTTGCCCAATACCATCATGGAATCAATGGCTTGCGGAACACCTGTTGTAGGTTTTGAAGTGGGAGGAATTCCAGAAATGATTGACCACAAATTCAATGGCTATTTAGCAAAATATAAATCAGCCGAAGATTTGGCAAAAGGAATATATTGGACGTTGTTTGATTCTGATTATCAAGCACTTGTGGATAATTCGAGGCGGAAAGTGTTGGATAATTATTCTGAGCAAGTAGTGGCTGAAAGGTATAAAAAAGTGTATAAAGTAGCCCCCGAAGCGTCGGTCGCCCCCGCCCCCAGAGGGGGAGCTTTCGACATCGAAGTGGAACGATTGGAGTCTGTCATTCCCCCTCTGGGGGTTAGGGGGCTTCTCTCCATCATCACCATAACTTACAACGCCGAACAATTTTTAGAGCGTACTATTCAAAGTATTTTGGCACAAACCGACCAAAACTTTGAGTATATCATCATTGATGGAAAATCAACAGATGGGACTTTACAAATTGCTGAAAAATACAAAAACAGAGTCAATAAACTCATCTCTGAACCCGACAAAGGGCTTTATGATGCCATGAATAAAGGACTCAAAAATGCAAAGGGAGATTTTATTTGGTTTATGAATGCGGGTGATGAAATCAATGATAAAGACGCTGTAAAACGAATTTTCCAATTCGTAACCGATAAAATAGACGTACTTTATGGAGATACTTTTTTCGTAAATGAAGACGGGAATATTCAAGGATTACGTTCAGAAATCACGCCGCATCGTTTACCCAAAAACTTGAAATGGCAAGATATGAAACTCGGAATGTTAGTCTGTCATCAAGCCTTTATTGCCCGCAAAACGATTGCTCCTTTGTACATGGAAAATAATCTCAGTGCCGATGTAGATTGGGAAATTGAGTGCTTGAAACGTGCCAGAGAAGTGAAATATTTGGATCTTGTAGTAGCCAAATATCTTACGGGTGGCATTTCAAATAGACAATTAAAGCGCTCATTATTAGACCGTTATGAAGTTTTGAAAAAGCATTTTGGATTCATGGGAGCAATTTTTGCCCACGTTCAGATACTATTTAGGGGAATTGGACTGATTTTGAAAAATAAGGGAAAATATTGGTAATCAAATGAGGAAGGGAGACGGGAGGAAAGGAGGAAGGTTTCTACGACTTCATTTTTTCCTTTCTCCCGTCTCCCTTTCTCCTGACTCCGTTAAATTCCCAAAATCCGCTTATTCAATTCCAAATCAGCCCCACCGCCCGCAAAATCATCAAATACTTTTGAGGTTGCTTGAATGATGTGAGATTCAATAAATGGGGCTCCTTCTTCGGCTCCTTGAACGGGGTCTTTCAAGGCACATTCCCATTCCAAAACCGCCCAACCATCAAAACCATATTGCGTTAATTTCGAGAAAATGGAAGCAAAGTCCACCTGACCATCGCCCAAAGAACGAAAACGCCCCGCACGATTTACCCATGATTGATAACCGCCGTAAACTCCTTGTTTTCCAGTTGGATTAAACTCCGCATCTTTTACGTGGAAAGCCCTAATTCTCTCATGATAAAAGTCTATATATTGCAGATAATCAAGACATTGCAACACAAAATGTGATGGGTCATACAACAAACAAGCCCGTGAATGATTGTTTACTTTCTCCAAAAACATCTCATACGTTTCGCCATCGTGCAAGTCTTCGCCAGGGTGAATTTCGTAGCAAACATCAACTCCACATTCATCAAAATGATTTAAAATTGGTAACCAACGATTGGCTAATTCCGTGAAACCCATATCCACCAACCCTTGTGGGCGTTGAGGCCAAGGATACATGGTGTGCCAAAGCAAAGAACCCGAAAAAGTAGCGTGCGATTTCAGTCCCAAATGCTGAGAAGCCTGGGCTGCCCATTTCAATTGTTGAACTGCCCATTCAGTACGAGCCTTTGGATTTCCTTTCACCGAATCAGGAGCAAAACCATCAAATCCAGCATCGTAGGCAGGATTTACTGCTACTAACTGTCCTTGAAGATGCGTTGATAACTCCGTGATTTGCAGACCTTTATCGGCTAATTTACCTGTGAGTTCATCACAATACGTTTTAGAAGTAGCCGCTTTTTCAAGGTCAATGGCACGTGAGTCCCAAGTCGGGATTTGAACACCTTTATAACCTAAACCCGACACCCAATCCGTAATGGAGTCAAGGGTGTTGAAGGGTGCTTTGTCGTCTAAAAATTGGGCTAAAAATATAGCGGGACCTTTGATTGTTTTCATGTGTTTATTGTAAGATTCTCTTTGTCTAATATTGCTTGTAAATCTTGTTGAGTAAGCCGTGGATAATTATCAAGGAGCATTTGTTCAGTCCATCCATTTGCTAAACGCCCAATTAAAAATTCAATGGATAAGCGAGTTCCTTTGATGGCTGGTTTACCCATTAGAATGTCTGAATCCGATGAAATATGTTCTTTCCAATTCATGATTAATTATGCTAAAATTTTTTCTATTTGGGTTTTAAACCATTGCGTACTAACTAACCGTTCTCTTGATAAATTGAATTTAGACAAATATTGATGGTTGTACTGTTTTTTCATATCAAAAAATTGGTAAAATTTTTCAAAATCAGTACTACTCAAATCGTCCACAATACTGTCTGTATTTTCATCTTTTAATTTTTCATCGGTCTTGAATTCTTCATAATTTTGTCGTGAAGAAATCAAATTTGGCAATATGGTATAA
>JAYUOX010000037.1:0-6453 GCA_043760595.1 Cytophagales bacterium | reverse complement strand
TTGTTGAGTGCTATCGTTTCGATGTCTTCGGTGCGATAGATTTTTTCTAAATCGGTTATTTTTAACATTGTATTTTTGGTTTTAATGAATGTCTGTTTTGTTTGTGAAATTGTCTGTGCGACTCAGTCTGAATCAGGATTTTAGGATTAGGAGATTAACAGGATTTTTAACAACCCTTTTATCTGAATATAATTTAAAGGATTGGTAAGATATTGTGAATACATTTCACTAATCCTGTTTATCCTCTAATCTTAAAATCCTGATTCAGACAAAAGGGATCTACTTCGGTGCTTTGATAACAAGTTCCTGCATATCCCCATAATTCTCATAACTACTCGTTACCACTTTGTCCCCCACTTTCAAGCCGCCCATCACCTCATAAAACTCTGGGTTTTGTCTGCCTAATTGAATATCAACTTTATAAGCCTTCGTACCATTTTCGTTTACTTTGAAAATCCAGTTACCGCCCGTTTGTTGGTAAAAACCACCTTTTGATAGTAGAATCGCTTGTGTATCATCACTCAATGAAAGGCGAACTTGCAGTGTTTGCCCTCTGCGTACATTGCTCGGAGGCGTTCCCACAAACTCCATATCTACTTGAAAACGTCCGTTGGTAACCTGTGAATAAACCTTTTTTACTTTCAATTTATACGTCTTTTCCGAAATGGTAAACTCGCCCGTCAAACCGATGAAAACCCTTGAAATATAATGTTCGTCAATGTCCGCCCGAACCTTAAAACCGCTCAATACATCAATCTGACCTAATCTTTGCCCACGAGTTTTCAATTCTCCAACCTCCGCATTCCGTGAAGTCAACTGACCATCCACGGGTGCTTTTACAATTAAATCCTCCGCTTTTTTACGCATCAAAGCCAAAGTTGTTTGATTACGTTTGATGGTTTCACGCATCTGGTTTATTTGTTGATTGGTCGTTACAGAATCTTGGTCTAATGTTCGAGAAACCAATTTTCTTCTACGATTTTGATAATTATAAGCATTCAACGAAATCTTGTATTCTTGTTCAGAAATTACTTTTTCACGGTATAATCTTTCGTTTAGTTTGAATAATCTCTCTGCCTCAGCCACGCCATTATCAATATCCGCCTGTGAATTTTGGTATTGAATCGTTGCCTGAGCCGCCAAATTACGGGTATATTGCATTTGCGTTTGTAGTCCAAAAACGGAAGTTTCTTGATTCGCCAATGACAATTCCAAATCCGTATTTGCCATTTTCATAATTGGCTGCCCTTTCTTCAACATAGCTCCATCTTCTGCGTACAATTCTTCAACTCGTCCGCCTTCGATGGCATCCAAATAAATGGTTTGAATTGGCAAAACAACTCCATTAATTGGGATAAATTCTTGAAAATTTCCTTTCGACACTTCCGAAATCATCAATCGGTCTTGTTCAACGTTCAATTTTGGCTTTCCAGTGGTATTCAAATAAGCCGCTGCAATGATGCCAACCAACGCAATACCTCCCACAATTGGAAGAATTCGTTTCATTGACCATTTATTTTTTTCTATTACTCTGTCCATGACTTTAATTGTTTTGTGGTGAATGGTTTTTGCTAAATAAGTTTTGGTAATACTATACACAACTTTGTGCCAAAAATTTAAGTATTTGATTATCAGTATTTTATGAATTATTGATAAAATAAAACTGTCCGTTTTTGATACAGTTTTTGTACGCAAACGGACAGGTGAAATGGTAGCATTATATCAGTTTTGCCGAAAACTCAATTATAAAGATGATAATTAGACTTTCGGAGATTTTGACTTTGAACTAAATCTATTTTTGAGGATGAAACCTTAAATCATCTCAAAAATGAAAAAAACAACCTTACTTACCGTGGACAAATCTTAAACTTTATGATTGAATAAAAGAGCGAGTACAGGGCTTTGACATTGTGGATAATTTGGGTGGAGGTGCTGGAGTATGTTGTAAGGATTTTGATGGAAAGAAATTTATCTCTATCGCCTCAGCCAAAAGTAAGTCGGCAGAGACGGTAAAATATACCTACGAAGACGGAGTTGATGTCTTACTGTTTGGGCAATTATTAGTCCATGAACGCCGCCACGCAGACCCAAGCGGTTATTTCCACGTTACTTGTGGGAATATTTCGGGTGATAGCGATTATGATGAAAAAGATCTTGGGGCGTATGGCATAGGGTATTGGTACACGAAGGCTTTTATGACTGGGGTTTTGGAAGTGGGTGTAAAATGCCTCCCTGCAAAAAATGTGGAGACTTTCAATTCAGTATTTGGCACGGCAGACTACCTTAAATTACGGCTTTGTAAAAATCTACCTCCTTTGGTAATTGCCCCAGCTTATAAAAATTGTGATTGTCAATAGTAATGCAAAAATTTTATAGAATAACGATTTTGCATTTACTGGAATAGTGTAAGATGATGAAATTGGGGATGCTGTAAAATAAAAATTCATTTACTCATAAAAAAGACACGGGAAACTGTGTCTTTTTTGCGTAAACCAGAAAAATATTACTTACATTAGCAAGACAAAACATGAAATAAACAAATGCGAATAATTTTGGTAGATGACCATCATCTTTTTGGTCAATCACTTCATTCCTTACTCATCCAAATGCCCAATGTGCAGCACATTACGGTTTTTAAACGTGGACAAGAAGTTTTGGATTTTTTGGAAAATAATGAAGCCGACGTGGTGCTGTCTGACCTCCAAATGCCCGAAATGAATGGGATTGAATTGACCACCAAAATTCATGAGCAATTTCCCGAAGTGCGGGTCTTGATTCTAACAGTTGACGATGAACCTTATAAAATTAGACAATGTATTGCGGCAGGGGCTTCGGGGTATTTGTTGAAAGATACTGACCGAGCAGAATTAGAAGAAGCCATCCGAAAATTGTACCAAAAATTACCATATTATTCAGAGAAAGTATTAAAAATAATAACCACCAACCATACAGTTAACAACTTAGTTAACAGCGATTTATCTCAAATTTCTTCTCGTGAAATTGAGGTTTTGAAACTAATTGCGATGGAATTTTCTACTAACGAAGTTGCCGATAAATTATTCGTAAGCGTGAATACAATCGAAAGCCACCGCAAGAGTTTGATGAAGAAATTGGACGTAAAAAACGTGGTCGGACTCATCAAATTTGCAATGCGGCATAAATTGGTTGATTAATCGGAATACTGATTTGCACACGGCTTCCTTCCTCTTTTTCAGACAAAATATCCAATTTACCTTTCAAAGCCTCCACTCTTTCTCTGATATTTTTGAAGCCATTTTCTTGTTGTTCTTCGCTGAGTCCAACGCCATTGTCTCGCATAAATAACTCAATCATTTCGCCATTTTTCCTGAAAGTCAAGGTGGCATCGCTTGCCTGAGAGTGTTTCAAAATATTATTGATTAACTCTAAACAGATGGAATAAATATGAAAAGAGGCTTTACGGTTTATCGTGAGGTGATTTTCCTCCATTTCTTTCAAGCCCTTTATATTAAGCGTAAATTCAATTCGAGTCGAGAAATTAAGCCTTTCAAACATCTTTTCGAGGGCGGTCTGCAAACCGTATTTTTCTAATTCTTCGGGCAGTAAATTGTGCGAAATCAGGCGAACTTCCTTGCAAGCACCTTCCACCATTGATTGAATTTGAGCAAACACTTTTTGGTCGTGCGAAGGTAATTTTTGACGATTCAAGGTCAATAAACTCACTCGCACCGCCGACAATAATGAACCTACATTATCGTGCAACTCAGAGGCAACACGCTTGCGTTCGATGGTCTGTCCTTTCAACAATGCCTCCTGAATTTCGTTGTTTTTATTGACTAATTCTTTGTTTTTATTTCGGAGATAAAGACTGTACCCAACCGCTAAAATACTCAATGCCGAAACTAATAAAACTATCAATAAAAGGGTCTTTTGTTTCTCATTTTCTAACAACAAATTCTTAGCTAACTGATTGATTTTTAATTGTTTAATCTCCTGATTTCTTTGTTGACTTTCGGCAGTATTTTTCATATCTTTTTGCAAACCAATCTGCACTAATTCCAAACCACTTTGCACCAATTTTTGCTTTTCATTTTGAGCCAAAAGCAATTTTATTTGGTTCATTCTTTGAATATCATCTGCCTGTTTTTGAGCTAAATTTTTATCAGTATCAAATTGAAATTTCATCTGTTCCAACTCAAAACGCTTCTGAATATCGGCTAAATCATTAATCTTTTGGGCTTTCTGAGCACTATCTTTTGAGATGATTGCTTGGCGATAATATTTCAAGGCTTGGTCGTGGCGATTCATTAATTCTGAAATTTCAGACAATTCAATCAAGGCTTGTAAACGCACCGCACTACTTTTGGATTCTGCCGCATTTTGCAACATTAATTTTGCGTATTGTTCAGCTTTTAGGGGTTCATTTTTTAGTCGGTACAGCGTTACATAACTCGAATATAAGGACGCACGACCTTGCAAATAATCCTTTTTGGCAAAAATGGCATCTGATTCATCAAAATATCTTTGTGCTTCCTCTCCATTTTTTTCAACCTCCAAGTAATAATCTCCTAACACCGATTTTGCGTAGGCAATCTGAATATCGTTTTTAGATAATTCCGAATGTTTTACCACATTGAGAAACATACTTTTTGCCATTTCTTTTCTCCCTAAAACTTGATTTGAAATACCGCTAAGTCTGTAACATTCAGCTAATTGTAATTCTAAACTAACGGGAAGATTAGGAATCTTCTCTAAATAATCAATGGATTTTTGAATGTACGGAACTACTTTTTCATACTCTTTTATTTGGTAATAAATCTGTCCGAATCGCAGATTTATCCGCCAAATTTCATCGCAAGGTTTGGTACTCTCTTCGCATTTTTTGAGGGTGTTTAGGTTAGCTTCTAATGATTTGGTAAAAAGGTTTTGCTTTAAATAAAGATTGGATTGATAAAACAATGCCCTCAATTGATTTCCATTATGTTTAAGTAAGGTTGCTTTCTGATAAAGTTTCTCAGCATAAAACAAGCCTGAATCTGCCGATAGGCGAGTTAGCAACGTATAGTTCCTGCAAATTCTATTCAAATAATGAAATTGAAGCGTATCATTCACATAAGAATTAGGGAGTTTTTCAACTTCCCGAAGGCGTTGTTTCGCCAGCCCCATTTCGTTCGTGTTGGGCATTTGAGCGGAGGTATTTATTGAGTAAAAAATCAATAAAATTATGAGGAGATTTCGGTTCATTCCGTGGAAATTTTACTTAAACTTATGATGTTATGCAAGCCCAAAGGGCTTCAATCGCAACGGCGAACCGTATAAATAGCCGTAGGTGAAGCCTACGGGAAAAATTCTGAGTATTCAAACCCTGTAAGGGTTTGATAGATTACTATTCTGATTTATTTAACCCTTTCAGGGTTTGAATACTCCATTTTACTTCCCGTAGGCTTCACCTACGGTTATTCACACGGTTCGCCGTTGCGATTTAAGTCCTTCGGACTATTTTGCGTTACATCAGTTAAACTTAATGGAATTTTGGAATAAGTTGTACATAAAGCCTTAAAAATCACGGTTTTCCGTGATACAATTCACGGTTTTACGTTATTGACAGGGGCGAATTATTGGTGGAACTTTGCAAAAGATTTTAGTAGATGATTTCTGTTGTTTAGCATTTTTGTGGTAGGGGCGTATTGCATACCAATGCTGTCAACTTAAGGTTTTTAACTGTCTCACAAATCGGTTAATTCACCGTTTCAACGCTGGCAGGATTCAAAACCCTGCCAGCGTTAATCGGACAAATTTCTTAAGTTGACAGCATTGGTATTGCATACGCCCATTTTGTTTGAAAGGCGTATGCGATACGCCCCTACATTATCAATCCCAATGAAAAAAATGTTAATAAACCATGATTTTCTTTCGGAATTATAAAGATTAAGTCGCAGAACCATTTTTATGTCCTAAACTACCCCTTATAAGGGTTTTGAACCCTTATAAGGAGTCTTGCGACTTAAAGTCTATAGTTCCGTTTTCTTTCAATACAGTTTGAGTAATATTTTAAATTAATAGTAAGTAACTGATAATCAGGTGTATAGAAGAATAATCACAAGTAGCTATTTACTACTTATCAACCCTTTTCCAAATTACCTCCATGCAAACGACTTTAACACAAGCCCAAATGAATTTTGTTATTGTTAATCGAAAACAAAAAATTCGGATTCCCACCCAAAACATTATTATGCTCGAAGGACATAATAATTATACCCTTTTTTATCTCCAAAATGGTAAACAAAAGATGTATGCTCGTACGCTTGGACATTTTCAAAAACAATTGGAAGAAAACAATTTTATCAGATGCCACCGGGCATATTTGGTTAATCCTGCTTACATCAAAGGTTACGATAAAACTCAGTGTGTGCTTCACCTTACCAATGATTTAACTGCCTCAATTTCAAGGCGTAAGCATGGGAGTTTGGACAG
>JAYUOX010000036.1:0-6469 GCA_043760595.1 Cytophagales bacterium | reverse complement strand
CACTTCGAGAATCACACTCCAGCTTCTCGAAGTGCCACTTCGAGCTACAATAGAATGCAAAAACAAAAACTCCTATTCGTATGTAGCCAAAACAAATGGCGAAGCCTGACGGCTGAAAAAATCTTTGAAAACCTTGAAGATTATTCCGTAAAATCTGCTGGTACAGAAAATGGTGCAAGAATAAGAATCACGGCTGGTTTGATTGGTTGGGCTGATATTATTTTTGTAATGGAAAAAAAACACCGTTCCAGAATCCAAGAAAAATTTAAAGATTCATTGAGTGATAAGCCCCTTCATGTCCTCAATATTCCAGATGATTACCAGTTTATGGATGAGGAATTAATTGAGATTTTGGAGAGTCGGGTAAGGGAGATTATTGACTTGTGAAATATCCACTTTTATCAATCAAAATTTTCTCTTGAAATTAAGTAGTTCTTCGTATTTCGATACGTCCGACGCTTCGGTTCAATGTTTGGGGTTTAACTACTTGATAAACAATAGTTTACATCAATATAAAACGTCGTTTAAATAGTATTGACTACTTAATTCTTTCAAAATCATCAATTTCGAAGGTTGTACGCTAAGACATCATTAGCTAATTTTGCAAAATGAGATTTAAAACATACTCATTCACACATTCACAATTGAATATGAAAGCATACGTTTTCCCAGGTCAGGGTTCTCAATTCAAAGGTATGGGCAAAGACTTGTACGATAATTCAGCCACGGCAAAAGCTCTTTTCGAGCAAGCCAATGGCATTTTGGGCTTCCGAATCACTGATATTATGTTTGAAGGAACAGACGAAGAACTCAAACAAACCAAAGTAACTCAACCTGCCATTTTCTTGCATTCAGTAATTTTGGCGAAGGAAACACCTGATTTTCAGCCAGATATGGTAGCGGGACATTCATTGGGCGAGTTTTCGGCATTGGTTTCAGCGGGTGCTTTGAGCTTTGAGGACGGACTCAGGTTGGTCTCTGCCCGTGCCTTAGCCATGCAAAAAGCCTGTGAAGCCAATCCTTCAACGATGGCGGCGGTTTTGAATTTGGCGGACAATGTTATCGAAGAAATCTGTGCTTCTATTACGGACGAAATCGTGGTGGCAGCCAATTATAATTGCCCAGGACAAGTGGTGATTTCAGGTTCAAACGAAGGGGTGGCGAAGGCTGGCGAAAAATTGAAAGAAGCGGGTGCAAAGCGAGTTCTCCCCTTGCCCGTTGGCGGTGCGTTCCACTCGCCCTTGATGCAACCCGCCCGTGAGGAATTGGCGGCTGCCATCGAATCAACTTCCTTTGAGAGTCCATGTTGCCCAATTTATCAAAACGTAAATGCACAATCTTCGCAAGATGTCGCAACCATAAAAGCCAATTTGATTGCTCAATTGACAGGGGCAGTTCGTTGGACGCAATCGGTGCAAAATATGATTACAGATGGTGCCACAATATTCGTAGAATGTGGTCCAGGAAAAGTTTTACAAGGATTAGTCAAAAAAATTAGTCCAGAGGTTGAAACCGCTGGGATTTAATCAGAAAATAATGAATAGAATATATTTAGACAACGCCGCCACCACACCCATCGACAAAGCCGTTTTGGAAGCAATGTTGCCCATGATGGAAATGAATTTTGGGAATCCGTCTTCCATTCACGGACACGGGCGAGAAGCTCGCAGTGCCATCGAAAGAGCCAGAAAAAACATCGCAGGAATTTTGAACGCTTCTCCTGCCGAAATCACTTTTACTTCGGGAGGTACGGAGGCTGATAACATGGCAATTATTAGCTCGATTGAACACTATGACATCAGCCATGCCATTACTTCACGGATAGAACACCATGCCGTGTTGCATACATTGGAATATTTAACAAAAAAGAGAGGAATCAAGCTCAGTTTTGTTGAATTGGACACCAAAGGACACATCGACCTCAGTCATTTGGAAGAATTACTGCGTAATAATCCAAAGACCTTAGTATCACTGATGCACGGAAATAATGAAATTGGTAACTTATTGAACTTGGAAAAAGTAGGTCAATTATGTGAAGATTACGAAGCTATTTTTCATTCTGATACTGTACAAACAATGGGACATTATCGCCATGATTTACAGCAAATGAAGATAGATTTTTTGGTTGGAGCGGCACATAAATTTCATGGACCCAAAGGCGTAGGATTTCTGTATATCAATGCCAAAAACAAAATCCAGCCCCTCATACACGGAGGCTCACAGGAGCGTAACATGCGTGGAGGTACTGAGAATATTTATGGTATTGTGGGCATGGCAAAAGCCTTAGAAATTGCGTATTCGGGTATGGACTCACACCGTCAGCATATTGAAGGTTTGAAACAAAGAATGATTGCCAAATTAAGACAAAACATAGAAGACGTACAATTCAATGGAGATGCTGATAACTTAGAAAAAAGCCTTTACACGGTCTTGAACGTAAGTTTCCCAGCCACAGAGGAAGCTGATATGTTTCTGTTTAATCTGGATATTAACAAGATTTCGGCATCGGGCGGAAGTGCCTGTACAAGTGGCACAGACATTGGTTCGCACGTTTTGACGGCTCTTGGCGTTTTGCCAGAACGCCCCTCTGTACGATTCTCTTTTTCAAAACATAATACTGTTGAAGAAATAGATTTTGTCGTGGAGAAATTAGTAGATTTGGTGAAAGTGGCGGTTTGATTATTTCATCCAAAATAAATTTCAAATAGATAAAACAACCCAATCATTAATACTAAATTACCCACCAAAACCCAATATAATTGCGTCCAAGATTTGATGAATGGGGGAAGAGATTTGTCTTTTTCTTTCATGGCTATTTATTTTGTGTAATGCTCAAAATTAATCGAACAAAGGCACATTTTCTACGAAATTTACGTTTATTTTTACCGTTAAAATCAAGGAATCATGGAACAAAACCCTTCATCATATCGCCCAGTAAGTCGCCCAAGAGCGAAGCTAAAAATGCCCCTTTTTGGAAATATGTTTAGCGGTGGTGGCAATAGTCCACGACCTTCAAACGAAGAGCCACATCCTCTCACCAAGAGTATTGTCCCCATCCTTATCGTCATAGCCATCATAGCTTTTGGCGTTGATTATTTTACGAAAAATGCTGCTCCCAAAACGTCATTCAGAGGTAGCGAAGAAATACAAGCGGCGGCTTTTAGTGGGAAGATTTTGAGAAAATGGTACAACATAATCCCTCCCGAAAACAATGTGGAATATGTAGTAGAAATACTGACTAATAAAAATGAAAAAAGAGTAATTAGCTTTTTGAATGAAAAATCAACTGTCGGGGATTTTATAATGCCTTACAATAAAATTGCTAAAAAAGGAAATTCTCTGGATTTAACAGTAACAAGGTATTTTAAAGTAGATAAAGCTATAATTACGAAAGATACTGTTTTGACATTGAAATATTAGTTTATTGGTTAAAATGATACACTTTATCCCGATTTTTGTCATTTAATGTAAGTATGTAAACAAATCATTAAAAAAAATATTAGTTTCTACAAAAAATTAATAAATTTGATAAGTCATTTCAAAAGCTCACCGCCATTCGCTTATTGACTCATTCTAAGCACATTACCTTTATGTCATTTCTTTATCATTGATGGCGGTGTAAATTCAATTAGTATGATTCTGGTATTTCGTAAAAATTTTGGCTTGTCTTGGCATAAAATTTGTTGTTATTACGGTTTGGCTATGTCCACATTATTATCCTTACAACCCATGAAAAAATTAGTGTTTTTAAGCATAATTATATGCTTTTTCAGCGTACTATCTTTTGCTCAATATATCATTAAACCATCAGCTACCACAACAGCTAAATCTGACACAGTAAAGAGTGTAGTTACTAAAAAAACAGTCGAAACTACCCAGTCTATGCCAATGACCGGGGCGACAAAATCCATTGCTGAGAGTTATATTGAAGAAGACGAGGAAGACGACTTGGATGAGAAAGAACTCAGTGAGCTTGAGGCAAGTATTGCCAAAGCTAAAGCAACATTAGGATTAAAGAATACTTCCCCAACGACATCTTCTAAAAGTGTCCCTTCAAAAAATAAAGAAGTAACTCGCAAAATAGAAGACTCTAAGCCCGAACTAACGCCCCCAACAACCACTTACGAATCTCCAACATTGATGATAAACGGACGGACATCATCATCAGACAAGCCAAAAGCTGAGTTCAAGACAGCAATTTTGACCGACGAAGAGAAGAAATTTTACAATCAAGGCGGTCTGAAAGTAAACGTTACAGAAGAAGCCGAGAGCGATTCCATTTATATAAGCCCAACAATTCCACCTATTTTTGTGGGTGGTATAGAAGCCATGAAAACCTTTTTTGCCCAAAACCTGAAAGTACCAGAAACTTTGAAAGGTCAGGAAATTAAAGGTAAAGTTTTCATAAGGTTTGTTGTGAGGAAAGATGGGAAAGTAGATAAAGTTCATTTAGTAAAAGGACCTAATGACGATTGTAATTCGGAAGCAATCAGAGTAATCAAGATGATGCCTGCTTGGACACCAGCTACTGACCGAGGGGATGCCGTGAGTGCCTATCATGTATTACCAATTTCATTTGGGACTGCTATTCCGACAAAGAAATAACGTTCTAATATAACTTGTATGGGATTCCAATTCCGTAATTACTTACAAATCGTAGTCGAACAAAAAATAATTTATGTTTCCTGAGAATATGTGAAAGGTCTTCCAAAATTTTGGAAGACCTTTTATTTTGGATTCCATACCAAATAGCCTTCTAAAAAACCCCCAATTAACAAATAGCTACATTTTCGAGTTATTTTCTTAAATTGTCCATTCAAATTATTCACGCAATATTACCCATGTGGTCTAAATTCAAAATGAAAAAAATCTTTCTCGCAGCAACCGCCCTGCTTGGTGCATTCGGAGTCTCGGCTCAACAAACACCTCAAAAATCAAATTATAGTCAATATGATTTGTTCAATCCTTTGTTCAACTATACGCTCTCAACGCCCACCAGAAGTGGCTCAGGGACACCTGGGGCTAATTATTGGCAAAATTCAGCAGATTATAAAATCAACGTTTCGTTGGACGATGTCAAAAATGCGGTGGATGGTGATGTTGAAATCACCTACAAAAATGCTTCTCCTGATAAACTCAACTTCCTTTGGTTACAATTAGACCAAAACCAGTTCAACACAAAATCTCGTGGAGGATTGACGACTCCAATATCAGGCGGACGCTTTGGCAATGTGGGCTTTGATGGAGGTTATCAAGTAAAATCTGTTACAATTGATGGTCGTCCTGCGGATTTTTATGTAACTGATACTCGCTTACAAATCAAACTGGCTTCGCCTTTGGTTGAGCGTACTGGAGCTGCCAAAATCAAGATAGCTTTCTCTTTCAATATTCCAAAATATGGCTCAGACCGTATGGGTACACAGGAAGCAAAAAGCGGCACAATTTACGAACTCGCCCAGTGGTATCCTCGTATGTGTGTGTACGATGACGTGGAGGGCTGGAACGTACTTCCGTACTTGGGAGCGGGTGAGTTTTATTTGGAATATGGCAACTTTGAATATGCTGTTACGGTGCCTTCAACGCATATTGTGGTTGGTTCAGGAGAATTAACTAATCCAAATGAATGTTGGACTTCGGAGCAACAGAAACGCTTGGCAGATGCCGCAAATAGTGATAAAACCGTCATGATTATCGAGAAAGATGAGGTTGGAAAAGACAATTCAAGACCTAAAAAAGATGGTAAAATTACGTGGAAATTCCGTTGTTCAATGGCTCGTGATGTGGCATTTGCAACGTCAAAAGCCTTTATGATTGATGCCGCCAGAATTAACTTACCAAGTGGTAAAAAATCATTGGCAATGTCGGCTTATCCATCTGAATCGGCGGGAGATAAAGCATGGTCACGCTCGACAGAATACGTAAAAGGTGCAATTGAATATTATTCGAAGTGGCTATTTGAATATTCGTACCCAGTGGCAACCAATGTTGCAGGTGTTGTGGGTGGAATGGAATACCCTGGAATTGTTTTTTGTGGAAACACAAGTCAAGGAGAAAGCCTTTGGGGCGTAACTGACCATGAATTTGGGCATAATTGGTTTCCAATGATTGTGGGTTCAAACGAGCGTAAATTTGCTTGGATGGATGAAGGTTTCAATACTTTCATCAATTTTTATTCAACTGATGAATTCAATAAGGGGGAATACAAAGGGGCAAAAATTGATATGCACCAAATGTCAAAGCAAATATTTCGTGAATCTGCCGAGCCAATTATGAATATTCCAGACGTAATTCAACCGAATGGATTAGGTTTTGAGGCGTATTACAAGCCAGGTTTAGGCTTAAAAATGTTGCGTGAGCAAATCCTCGGAACGGAGCGTTTTGACTATGCTTTCCGTGAATATATCAAACGTTGGGCATTCAAACATCCAACGCCTTACGACTTTTTCAAAACGATGGAAGATGCCGCTGG
>JAYUOX010000035.1:0-6481 GCA_043760595.1 Cytophagales bacterium | reverse complement strand
TTATCCTTAATAAATTTCCAGATAATTCGAGTCATTTCATCGCCATCAAGTTCGACGACGGGGTTGGCAACTTTAATTTTTTCCATTTGTGAAATTATAGTGTTGTTTTTTGGAGAGTATAATGATTGAAAGTATCAAGTATTAAGTCCTAAGAAGGATAAACCAAGTTTCACACTTAATTCGAGTATAACCTAATTTGAGGTCAAAACAATATTCAATGAAGATTATTCTTTTCTTAATTCTTCGTACTCAATACTTTGTACACAGACTCTTGTTTTCCGCAAAGGTACGGAATGAATTAATACGGAATAAAAATGGGGGAATAATAAGGGTTAAAAGATTTCATCTACCCCACCAACTCCTTCAAATCCTCATCATTCAACTGTTTTCTGACATCTGCCATTAACAAAAAGCGAGTATAAAGTTTGTCCAATTCTGGTTTTTCAAAATCAAAACCAATCAATTGCAAACGGTGACGAAGGGCAGCACGACCCGAACGAGAAGTTAAAACAATGGCTGATGAAGGAACGCCCACGTCCTCTGGTTTCATGATTTCGTAGGTTTCTGAATGCTTTAAGAAACCGTCCTGATGAATGCCTGATGAGTGTGCGAAGGCATTTGCTCCCACGATTGCCTTGTTGGCTTGCACGGGCATACCCATCATGTTTGAAACCATCGTTGAAAATGGATATAACATTTGGGCGTTAATATCCGTATGAAAACCTAAATCTTTATGAATGTTCAAAATCATGGCAACTTCTTCCAACGACGTATTCCCAGCCCGTTCTCCGATTCCATTTATCGTAACCTCCACCTGTCTCGCACCCGCTTGAATTCCTGCAATGGTATTGGCAGTAGCAAGCCCTAAATCGTTATGATTGTGCATTGAAATGACTGCCTTGTGGATATTTGGTACGTTTTCAAACAAATAATTAATGCGTTGAAACATTTGATTTGGCAATAAATAACCCGTTGTATCAGGTAAATTCACCACCGTTGCACCCGCTTTAATTACCGCTTCAATCAATTTTGCTAAGTATTCCAAATCCGCACGACCAGCATCTTCGGCAAAAAATTCAACATCTTCCACAAACGATTTTGCGTATTTCACTGCCCAAACGCCACGTTCCAACATCTCTTCACGGGTGGAATTGAATTTATGTACAATATGTGAATCCGAAGCACCCAAACCCGTATGAATTCGTGGATATTTGGCGTGTTTCAAAGCCGCCGCCGCCGCATCAATATCTTCTTTTTTAGCACGAGTCAGTCCGCAAACTGTCGCATTTTTTACTAACTTACTAATTGCCTCAACCGAACGAAAATCGCCTGGTGAGGAAATTGGAAAACCCGCCTCAATAATGTCCACGCCCAAGAGTTCGAGTTGTTCGGCAACTTGCAATTTCTCTTCGGTGTTCAATTGACATCCTGGCACTTGTTCGCCATCACGTAAAGTTGTATCAAATACTTGAATTTTCTGACTCATGGTTTGTGTTATTTGTTTTTTTCTAAGTCAAAAATAAGACCGTTATTTAGAAAAAACAAATGTGAGAAATCAAGTATTTAGAATTAAAATCTTTGTTTGCTTAATTTTAATTCATTAATTAGAATAAAATTCTTTATATATACTTATTCAAAGAAATATAGTCTAAAATTATAAAAATCACTATGTGAATGTTTTTTAGAAAAAAATTTACAAAATAGTATATTTTTAAGAAGCGAGTATTTGATAAAGTAAGTAGTCCTTGTTAAATATCTCTGACAATTCTCTTAAAAAAATCAAATTGTACTTTAATTGATTTTTGCCAATAGGTTTTGTCGTGTTTGCCAGGTTGCGAGATGTAAGTTGCCTTTACTTTCAGTTCATCACAACGCCTTCTGAAATCGTTATTTGCTTCATAATTAACGTCTTCCGTGCCACAATCGAAAATGATTTCTTTTTGCGAAGCTGCCACTTTTCCTACGTTATGAATCACCGAAAATTTCCTAAACATATCCGCTTCTCCCGACCCCAAGATATTCTGTAAACTGGCATTGGCGGACTCTACGCTCAAATCCAGCACCCCTCCCGAACTCCCTGCGGCTTTGAAAAGCTCTGGTCTTTTCGAGAATAAATATAAGGCTCCGTGTCCGCCCGATGATATGCCTGTGATAAAAACATGGTCTTCATCTACTCGATATTTAGTTTTTATGGACGGGACTAAATCTTTAAAGAAAAAGTCCTCAAACTTACTCATTTGCTTACGGGGACTATTGATGTACCACGAATCCTTCAAACCGTCGGGACAGACGATGATGAACCCGTAGGCATCGGCATATTTTTGAACGCTCACAATGGTATTCCACTGACGATAATTAGCCCCAGCACCGTGCAAGAGGAACATCACAGGGTATTTTCTGCCCGAGGTCATCGAATAATCTTTGGGCGTATAGACCAACGTAGTGTCCGTATGAGGTACATAAAGCGGATTAAAGTACAACTGCTCCTGTGCTAACATCGAAAATACCATCAAGGTCATCCCGAATGTAAGGATTAAAAATCTCATATTAATTCATTTTTTATCAGTGATTATGCTTGTAATTGTCGAAGTTTGGATTGTTGAATTGTTGTAAAAAATTCTCATACATTTACTCGACAATTCAACAACTCAAACTTCAACAATTATTTAATTCTCCTCATGTATTTGGCTCAAAATACTAACAATTTCCTTACGAATTTCGGACGTTGATTTCATAAAATTATTATTCATTGTACTGAAAATCAAAGTTTTACCTTTTTTTGTTACCAAAAATCCACTCAAACAATAATTATTATTCAATGACCCTGATTTGGCGAAAACAAAGGGCTTCTCAGTCTTCATCAAATTCTTCAAAGTACCCGACTGTCCAGCAGCGGGTAGGATTTTGAAGAGCCTTTCTTCGGGAACAATATCATGGATTTTTTGGAGTAAAGCCACAATGGAACGTGGCGTAAAAAGATTCTGTCTCGAAAGCCCCGAACCATCCACCCACTTGGGAGCGTCTGGCAAATCAGAAAGGTATTTTTCTTTTGCTTTATTTATCCCAACGGTAACGCTCAATTCATTTGCTAACTCATTGGCATTCAGTACCATCAATTGTTCAGCAATCATATTATCGCTCACGTGTAACATCCGTTTGTAGAGCGTATCGGCGGGAAGACTGTAGAATATTTTTGCCGTTTTTTCTGTGGATTTATTAATCAAAACAATCTCTTTTTTCAATAAATCGCCCAACAAAGCTGTCGTAACTTCTACGCCCGTTTTGAAGGGAACGTCTTGCTCATAATTGGGTTTGATTGTTTTGCCAGCGGGATAGCTAAACAGATTCGCACCCATGTCCCGCTGAACGTAAAAATCGTTTGACTTTGCCCAATTATAGGTTTTTTCAGTAAAGAAATTTGGACTAACATCAAGCGTATTTTCTTTGTTTCCAGTAAATCTGACTATGTTTCCATGAATCGGAAAGCCTGAAATCTCAGCAGCGTAATAATCGTTGTAATCATCCCAAGACCAACCGTCTCCGAAGTACGAACCCGTAAAATTATCATTCGAGAAATAGATTTTTTCAGAACGATTTTGCAAGAAATCTAATACCTTACTTTTGGGTAAATCAGGATTCAGAAACGAGGGGTCACCCGTTCCCCAAAGAATCAGGGAATCCCCCGAAATTTGATAATGAAAGGCAGGAATTGAATCTTTCTGAGTCTTCAGACTTGCGTAATACGTGAATAATTTAGTGTTGGAAGCAGGAATAAAATAGCGGTTGGCGTTGTGTTCGAGCAGGGATTTTTTCTCGGAAATATCATACAACGAAAATCCAGTATGACTGTTAGCAAAAACTGGCGATTCGTTTAATTTTCGAGACACCGATTTCATGCTAACTTTCGTAGCATTACAGGCAAAGAGAAGGATTGCCGAAGAAAAAATTACAAGTTTCGTGAGTAACTTCAACGTAGAAATTTTTTTGATAAAAATCTTGACAATGTGGCGGTTGTACAGAGTATGAAATTAAAAAAAATCTTCGGATAATGCTATTGATGAGGGGTAATTTTTATTTTATGGTTAAACATCTTTACGTATTTAATATTACAATTTTCGTTAGATTTGTAAAAAGAATTGATATGGATACGCTAACAATTGGATTAAGAAATCCGAATGCCAAAAAACTTCTTGAAGATTTGGCTGATTTACAATTAATTTCAATCCTTGATACTTCATCTTGGACTGACCGCTGGCGTAAACTCTCAGCAACTTTACCCGATGTCCCAGAAATTTCGGAGGACGATATTTTGAGTGAGATTCAAGCCGTTAGAAATTCTAAAACTAAATAAATGAGAGTTGTTATTGATACAAATTTATTTGTGAGTGCTCTAATCAATCAAAATTCTCGACAAAGATTAAATCTGGTTTTAGAAAAAATGTCAATACGAATATTGTCTGATGAGGCTTTAATGGATGAAGTTTATGAAGTAATTAATCGTCCAAAATTTAAGAAATATGTATCACAGTCTGAAATTGATGACTTCTATAAATTGATCCAAGAACGAACTACTCGTGTAGAAACCCATTCAACCGTATTGGTAAGCCCAGACCCTAAAGATGATTTTTTATTGGTTATTTGCTTAGATGGAAATGCTGATTATTTATTAACTGGAAATAAAATAGATTTACTCGACCTTATTCAATTTCACAAAATAAAAATCATTACCTTGACTGAATTCTTAACCACAGTCCTTCCTACTTTATAAAAGGATTAAATGTCTTTTGCCCTTTACAAATCCCCAAAACAAATTTTCTTGATTAACTTTGTACTCATTAACAAAGAAGATAAAACCTCTTTGTTAATTAATCCGTTGTTACTAAAAGACTGATGTTACGCAGAATTAGTCCGAAGGACTTAAATATGAATAGCCGTAGGTGCAACCTACGGGGAAAGTACAGGAAATTCCCACAACCCTGAAAGGGTTAAATATATAGGAATAGTCCATTTAACCCTTTCAGGGTTATTTCATCCTACTTCTATTTGCCGTAGGTTGCACCTACGGTTATTCAAATTAAAGCCCTTCGGGCTTGCGTAACATGAGTAAAAGAGATAAATCATAAAATTAGCATCTGAATGTCAGTAAAATATTTTCATCTTACAGTAAAAGAAATTATTGAAGAAACGCCCGATACTAAAACGTTCTCGTTTTGGCATCCTGTTCATAATACAATACCATACAAAGCGGGTCAGTTTTTGACGTTAATGCCTGTCATCAATGGTCAAAAAGTACGTCGTAGTTATTCGATGTCGTCGTCGCCAAACAAGGATGCGTCCATTGCCGTAACCGTCAAAAGAGTAGCTAATGGTCTGGTTTCCAATTATTTGTGTGATAATATAAAAGTAGGTGATGCCATCGAAATTATGGAACCGATGGGGCATTTTGTGGTAGAACCCAACCCTACGAAGGAGCGTAATATTGTGCTTTTTGGAGGTGGTTCGGGCATTACGCCTTTGATGTCGATTCTGAAATCGGTACTGCCCGTTGAGCAAAATACGAAGGTATATTTGGTTTATGGTTCACGGAATGAGGAGAGCATTATTTTCAAAAATCAATTAACTGATTTGGAACATAAATACGAAGGACGCTTGAAGGTTCTGCACGTTTTGACGAAACCCTCATACACTTGGACAGGCTACAAAACTCGTATCAACCAGGCTTCGGCGGTTACATTTTTGAAGCAAGACTTTGCCATTGATATCGCAAACGCCGAATACTTTTTGTGTGGACCAGAGGGTATGATGGAAGAGGTAGAAAAGACCCTCAAACTCTTTAATGTACCAACTGACAACATCCACCAAGAGCATTTTGGAAGTGCCGTTGTCCAAACCCTTGAAGAGGACGAAGACGAGTCATTGAAAGAACAAATCGTTACGATTCAGTACGAAGGTACTGATTATCAGGTACTTGTCAAGCCCCACGAGACTATCTTGGAAGCGGCATTGCGTGAAGATATTGACCTACCGTATTCGTGTCAGGCGGGGATGTGTACGGCTTGTATGGGCAAGTGCGTATCAGGTAAAGTTCACATGGACGAAGAAGATGGACTGACTGATAAAGAGATTCAAGGTGGATATATTTTGACTTGTGTAGCTCATCCCAAAACGAGTGGCGTGGTGATTGAGGTGGAATAGTGTTGTACTTTAAATCGCAAAACCTCACCCCCAACCCCTCTCCGTTAGAGAAGGGAGCATCCGTCCGCTTTTCCTTTCTTCATCGGAGAGGTAGGGATAAGGTTCTGTCGGCATGAATCATGTAATGCCCTAAATAATTAAATTCCCAACCCTCCTAAGCGTTCAAAACGCTTAGGAGGGTTTATTTTACGGAAGTATGTACTTATTAATGCAAACTCAAAATTAATTGGATTCTCAACCCTACCAAGCGTTCAAAACGCTTGGTAGGGCTAATTTTATCTTAAAA
>JAYUOX010000034.1:0-19890 GCA_043760595.1 Cytophagales bacterium | reverse complement strand
GCAAAGAATTAGCAGTTGTTTTTTCATGGAATTTTGAAAAGGTAAATTGATAATGGTAAATTTACGAAAAATAAAAATAAACCAATGAAAAAAATAGTAGCCATCATCTTGGTAATCGTCCTACTTTTTGGAGGATTAATCTCAACGAAAATTTTGAATTTTTTCAAGAATTCATCCGAACCAATTATTGAAAATTCTACGAATAATTCAACCATTACAGAACCTCAATTCAAGAAAGAAGGAGAGTTGATTTTCCTTAAAAATCAAGATAAACTTACCATAGAAATTGCCGATAATGAGTCAGAAATCACGCAGGGGCTAATGTACAGACGTTCGATGCCCGATAGTTGCGGAATGGTTTTTATCTTTACGGATAGTCAGCCTCGTAGTTTTTGGATGAAAAATACTTATCTGCCTTTGGATATTCTGTATTTAGACGAATCTAAGAAAATCGTAACGATTCAAGCCAACCGAACGCCATTTTCGGAGGAGGAAATTCCTTCATTTGAGGACGCAAAATATGTATTGGAAGTGAATGCTGGATATTGCAAACGGAAAGGTATTTTGAAGGGGGATGTGATGAAATGGTAATATTTTCAAGATTTACTCTCCCGAATCCGCTTCACAATCCTCACCGCCGACATGATAACAACGGCAAAAGTCAGCAAGCCCACAAGCCCCCAAATCCAATCAACGGAGTTTTTGAGAACTACCAAAAACACAATAGCAAACAGGAAAATCGTAGCAATTTCATTGAAAAGTCGAAGTTGAAAACCCGTAAATCTGAATTTATTTTGGCGTAATTCCAAGATAAGTTTTCGACAAAAGAAGTGATAAATAATTAAACCAACCACGAAAGCGAGTTTGAGATGTAGCCAACCGTGGGCTGCCAAAGAATCCCACCAAACCCAATACACCATCGTTATTCCAGAAATAACCGTCAGCCACATCGCAGGAATCATAATGGCATTGAACAAAATTTTTTGCATCCTCATATATTCCTTTTGCAAAATGCCACGTTCCATTTCGGGTTTTGCGTTGGCTTCCACATGATACACAAAAAGGCGTGGCAAGTAGAAAAGCCCTGCAAACCAAGACGTTACGAAGATAATATGAATGGCTTTGACGTGGTCGTAGGTCATGATTTAATTTGAAAATTTGTCAATTTGAAAATTCGGTAATTGAAATATTTTCAAATTAACCAATCATCAAATTTTCAAATTCATTTTTCATATTTTTTAAAAAAACTATTCCATTTCATTTGCAAAACCCCCAAAACAGCTTCTCGGAAAATATTTGCGGACATTTTGGATTCACCTTTGGTTCTGTCCGTGAAGATGATTGGCACTTCTGTAATCTTAAAACCGTATTTCCAAGAAGTAAATTTCATTTCTACCTGAAAGGCGTACCCGATAAACTTTATTTTATCTAAATCAATGGTTTTCAGCACCTTAGCTGTGTAACATTTAAAGCCCGCCGTAACATCCATGATGGTCATACCCGTAATAAATCGAACATAATATCCCGCAAAATATGACATCAAAACCCTACTCATGGGCCAATTAACGACGTTTACCCCTTTGATATACCTCGAACCAATCGCCATATCCGCACCGTCTTCGGCACAAGCATTGTACAGTTTCACTAAATCGTCAGGATTATGCGAAAAATCAGCGTCCATCTCAAAAATGTACTCACAACCTAAATCAAGGGCATATTTGAAGCCGTGAATGTAGGCAGTTCCTAAACCTAACTTACCTTTTCGTTCTTGAAGATGTAAACGATTTGTACCAAATTGTGTTTGTAATTCTTTCACTTTTTGTCCAGTACCATCGGGCGAACCGTCATCAACAATCAACAAATTGAATTCAGGTTCAAGGCTCATCACTTTACGAATGATGGCTTCGATATTTTCTATTTCGTTGTAAGTAGGAATAATGACGATACGTGGGTTCATCGAATATTGTTTAATTAGAGAGGAATTTGCGTTTTTGACAAAGGTACAAAAGGCAAAGCAATTTTGGGGATAGATTATGGTTTATAACTGATGCAATCTATCAGGTGGTCGTTTATCATACCCGTTGCCTGCATGAAGGCGTAACAAATAGTAGTCCCAATAAACTTAAATCCCCGCTTTTTTAAGTCCTTGCTCATCGCATCCGAAATAGGAGTGGAGGTAGGCACGTTTTTATGGCTATTCCATTGATTTACAACAACTTGACTACCCGTAAATTGCCAAATATACTTATCAAAACTACCAAATTCTTTTTGGATTTCGAGGAATAACCGTGCGTTTGTGATAGCTCCCTGAATCTTCAAACGGTTACGAATAATGCCTGTATCTTGCATTAACTCTTCTACCTTTTGGTCATCATATTTAACAATTTTTAAGGCTTTGAAATCATCAAAAGCCTTTCTGAAATTATCCCTTTTCTTCAGAATCGTTATCCAACTCAATCCCGCTTGGAAGCCTTCGAGGATTAGAAATTCAAATAATTTATCATCATCGTGCAACGGAACGCCCCACTCGTGGTCGTGGTAGTCGATATAAATTTGGTCGTCATTGACCCAATGGCAACGTTTTGGATTGTTCATGTTACAAATATAAGACTATTCCTCCCCACCACTCAAAACTGCCTGCAAAATCGAAGCCCCAGACCTTACGATTTTTGAAGAATTAACTTCCTTTTCTAAAAATATTTCCACATTTCCTCTTTCAGAAATGCCCAATTTTACTGAAATTTGTTGAAAGGTATTTTCTTTGATTTGTACAAAAATAAAACCTTCATCTCCGTGCCTCGTAATGGCATTTTCGGGTAATGTTTTTGCGGTTCTTTTACCCGTCAAAATTTTGGTATTCACGTACTGCCCAACGGTTAATTTTTCCTCAATTTTTTCACTCGAAATGTGGGCGTGGATGTTGATGGTTTTAGTATCTTGTTCCACGTTTTTTCCTACCAAAAATACTTGGGCGGTTGCTTCAATGTTCCCAAATTTGGGATTTTCTAAAATTATTTTCTGTCCTACACTAATTTTATTAAGGTCTTTTTCAAATACTTTTAGTTCCAAATGTTTATGAGCATTGCCCGTAATTTCAAACATAATATCCGATGGAATTACATTCTTACCAATCGCTAAATTGGCAGTTTTTACAAATCCATCAATCGGAGAGATGATGTTTATGGTTGAAATAATTTGTCCTTTTTTGAGGTTATCTAATTGAATACCAATAATTTGCATTTTTATTTCTAAGCCTTTTACTTGGGCTTTGTTGAAAGAAACATCAGCTTCTGACTGTTGGAGTTTCTTTTTTGCTCCTACGTCTTCACTATTTAAAACCGTTTGACGTTCAAGTTCTTGTTCGGATAATTTTAGGCGACTCATCGTTTGGAGATAGTCCTGTTGCATCTGAACGAAATCCATGCTGTTGATGACTGCCAAAACCTCGCCCTTACGAACAAACGAGCCTGGAAGAGGTTTCGTACTCTTCACAAATCCATTGATGGGCGAACTCACCGATGCCATATTCATCGGTGGCACGTCCACAATTCCGTTGGCTTTTACACTTTCCGAAAGCGTAGTGTTATCAAATGTTCCAATCACTAAATTGGCGTTTTTCATTTGCTCTTTTGTGAGCGTTACGATATTTGGTGTTTCTTCTTTTTGTTCAATTTTTTCTTCTTGTTTTTTGGGAGATGAACAAGAGAGAAGCAAGGAGAAAAGGAGGAAGGGAGGAAGGAGGAAAAACCCTACTTTACGTTGTGAGATACTGTAGCTCGAAGTGGTACTTCGAGAATCGGACTCCATTGTCTCGAAGTGCCAATCTGAGCTATAGTATTGACACATAGTCTTTCCCGTTGTCAGTATTTTGACTGACAATAATTTGGAACTGTTGTTAGCGAAGACACTGACAATGGCGAGAAAACTGTTAATTGTTAATTGATAATTGTTAATTGACTTACTCATTTCCAATAATGGTTTCAATGTTGATAATAATTTGATTAAGTACCTGTATTTCAGACAAGTACGATTCTTTTATTTGCCAAGCCTGGGTGATATTTTGCACAAATTCTACGTATTCTATCTCGCCTGCTTGATACGTTTTGGTGGCTGTGCTAATGATTAAATTTGCTTGTGGAATGGCTGATTTTTCGTAATATTCTATCGAATTTTTGACTTTATCATGTTGAATTTTCAAGGTTTTCAATTGACTTTCTAATTGATTTTCAGCGAATTGTATTTGCTGTTTACCAATTTCTTGATTGATTTTTGAAGATTCAATTCGGGCTTGTTGTGCCTTCGTGAAGATGGGTACATTCACGCCTACCTGTACGATGTTTTGGTTATAATTTTGTTCAATACTTTGGTTAATCAGCCCGACTCTGAAATCGGGTTTTAGCTTTTCTTTTTCTACATTAGTTTGCAAAATATTAACTTCGTTTTGTTGTTTTAGAATACTTAGCAATGGATTCGATAAAGCATTTAATTCATTGATAATCAGCGTTTTTTGGAATAAAACTGTTTCATCAATCAAAAAATCTTCGGAAGTATTTATCAAAAATTTTAGGGATTGATACAAGGCTTTTTCATCGGATTTTAGTCCTTGTATTCGGTTTTGGATTTCTCGTAGCCGAGCCTCGAAACTTACTTTTTCTAAGAGATTTGTTTCGCCAGTTTTGTACCGAATGGATGCCGCCCGAAAGGCAGCTTGATAAAGGCTATCTTGACGGGTCAATAATCGGGTTAGTTCTGTATTATTTAGCAATAAAAAATAAAGACTTTTTACTTCCCCAATTAGTTGATTTTTAGTTAGATTTACCTGTTTTTCAGCCGTCAAAACGTTCCCTTTCAAGAGATTTCCTTGGGCTTTGTAAAGACTTGGAAGGGCAAAATTTTGCCCCACACTCAGCGTAACGTCATTCCCTGTAAACACCTGTGTACGTCCGTACTGCACATCAAAAGTAGTTTTGCCATAATCTCGTGATGTTTTAGTAAGTGATTGATTTTGAGATACTTCCAATTTTGAAATCTTGATATTGGGGTTGTTTTCGAGGGCTTTTTGGATGAGCTGGGTGAGGTTTTCAGTTTGTGATTTTGAAGGAAAAGTAGTTAAACAGACAAATAAAAATAATACCATCTTTTTCCCAATTTCTAACTTTCTCCTTCCTTTCACAAAACTATAAATCACAGGCAAAACAATCAACGTCAAAAGCGTTGCCGAGACCAATCCACCAATGACCACCGTTGCCAAAGGGCGTTGTACTTCTGCCCCTGCGGATTGGCTCAAAGCCATCGGCAAAAAGCCCAAAGAGGCTACGGCGGCGGTCATTATCACGGGGCGAAAACGGTTTTTTGTTCCTTCCATAATTCGCTGTTTTATATCGGTAACTCCTTGACTTTCAAGAAGATTGAATTGGGCAATCAAAACAATTCCATTCAAAACCGCCACTCCAAAAAGGGCAATGAAACCAATACCCGCCGAAACCGAAAAGGGCATATCTCGCAACCACAACGCCCAAATACCGCCAATCGCAGAAAGCGGAATCGCCACAAAAACCATGAGGGCTTCTGTAAGCGAATTGAACGTGAAAAATAAAAGTATCAATATCAGAATCAAAGCCACGGGAACGACAATTGAAAGTCTATCTTTGGCAGTTTTTAGGTTTTCAAAAGCTCCACCATAACTCAGAGAATATCCAATAGGTAATTTTACTTTTTCGCTCACAACTTCTTGAATGTCAGTTACTAAACTCTCGACATCACGATTTCTGACATTGATTCCGATGGAGATTCTGCGGCGAGTATTTTCTCTGCCGATCTCCGAAGGCGTGTCCTGATAATTGATATTGGCAACTTCCGAAAAGGGAATTTTACCACCATTTGGCAAGTCTAAATATAAATCTTTAACCTGTTGAATATCTTGACGATAAGCGGAATCTAATCTGATGACCAAATCAAATCTTTTTTCGCCTTCATACACTACGCCCGCTTTCTCGCCTGCAAAGGCAGATTTCAGAATGGTATTTAACGCATTGATTTTCAGACCGTACTGAGCAATTTTCTGTCGGTCATACGTTACGACCATTTGTGGAATACCCTCAATTTGTTGTACTTTCAAATCGGCAATTCCTTCAATTTTTCTAATTTTTTTGGCAATTTCTTGGGCTTTTTCGTAGAGAATATCAAGGTCTTCACCGTAAATTTTGATGGCAACGTCCGACTTTACGCCCGCAATTAATTCATTGAAACGCATCTGAATTGGTTGGGTAAACTCAAAATTTACGCCTGGCAAAACGTTTAATGATTCCTTTATTTTCTCCGCTAATTCTTCCATATTTTTAGCCTTTTTCCACTTAGACGGTTCTTTCAAAAGAATAATCAAATCACAGGCATTGATGCCCATTGGGTCAGTTGGAATTTCGGAAGCTCCAATTCTGGAAACTACCTCCGAGACTTCATTGGGATATTCTTTCAAGATGATTTTTTGAGCCTCATTATTTATTTTTATACTCTGCGATAGCGATGCATTGGTATGTAAAATAGTCTCCACCGCAAAGTCTCCTTCGTTTAATTCGGGGATAAATTCGCCACCCAATCTATTGAAAATGAGGAGACTACCTGTAAATAGTAAAATTGAAAAACTTAGAATAATGCCTTTACTTTTTTGAGCTAAAGCTGACTGCCAATTGCCAACTGCCAACTGCCGATTGTCAATCGCCCAAGCAATTACAGGCTTATAAACTCCATATAAAAAGCCCATAATTTTATCCGCAATCGTCTCTTTATGACTAATTTTTTTACTCAAACATAAAGCCGACATCATAGGCACATAGGTAAGTGAAAGTATCAAAGCCCCAAAGATGGCAAAGGCTACGGTCTCCGCCATTGGGCGAAACATTTTACCCTCAATTCCTGATAACGCCAATATGGGTAGATAGACAATTAGGATAATAATTTCACCAAAAGCCGCTGATTGTCTGATACTTACGGTTGAATGATAGACGGATTCGTCCATTTGGGATTGGGAGAGAATAACCACCTCACCCCCCGACCCCCTCTCCTTAATGAGAGGGGGAGATGACTCTGAATTTTCTACCCCATCCGAAACGTTGGTTATCCCAAGCCCCATTTCCTCAAAGAGAGGGGGAAATGACTCCGAATTTTCATTCGTCTTTTCAACTGATAATTGTTTACTGTTTATTGTTAATTGTTCCCTGTTCCCTGTTAATTGATAAATAACCGCCTCCACAATAATAACCGCCCCGTCCACAATCAATCCAAAATCTATTGCTCCCAAAGACATCAGATTGGCAGAAACGCCAAATAATTGCATCATCGCAAAGGAAAATAACAGACAAAGAGGAATTACCGAAGCCACCACCAAACCCGCCCGAAGGTTTCCCAAAAGTAATACCAAGACAAAAATCACAATCAAACCGCCCTCAATCAAATTGGTCTGAACCGTACCTATTGCCCTGTCAATCAGCTTACTACGGTCAATAAAAGGTTCGATTTTTATGCCTTCGGGTAGGTTTTTTTGGATTTCTTCGACCCGTTTTTTTACGTCCACTACTACTTTATTGGCAGATTCGCCTTTTAGTAAAAGGATGATTCCACCAACGGCTTCGCCCTCACCGTTGCGAGTCATTGCCCCAAAACGAACCGCATGACCAAACTGTACTTTTGCCACGTCTCGTACTAATACGGGTATGTCCCCACGAGTCGTAATGACCACATTTTCAAGGTCTTGCAGGTTTTTTATCATGCCTTCTGACCTGATAAAAAAAGCATCCGTTCCTTTTTCGATATAGCTTCCGCCCGAGTTTGAGTTGTTTTCTTGTAATGCCAAAAATACGTCCGAAATACTCAGATTCATGGCTCTCAATCGCTCGGGGTCGATGGAGACTTCGTACTGTTTTAACTTTCCCCCAAATGAACTAATTTCTACAACTCCCTTAATACCAAGGAGTTGCCGTTTTACAATCCAGTCTTGGATGGTTCGTAAATCAGTCAGGGAATATTTGGATTTATAATTTTTATCAACATTTAAAGTATATTGATAAAATTCGCCCAAGCCCGTAGTGATGGGTGCCATTTCGGGACGACCCGCCCCCGCTACTAAATTAGGTTCAGCATCTCGGAGTTTTTCAGAAATCTGTTGGCGAGCCTTTTCTGTGGGAACATCATCGTCAAAAACTACAGTAATGACCGATAATCCCATTCGTGAAAATGAGCGAATTTCTTGGGTATTGGGAACAGTTCGCAAGGCAATTTCGAGGGGAACGGTGATGTATTTTTCTATATCAGGGGCTGATAAAGCGGGCGATTGCGTGATGATTTGTACCTGATTAGAAGTAATATCGGGCAGTGCATCCACCGTTAATTGCGTAACCGAATACCCACCCCAAGCCACTAATCCGAGGGTTAAAGTAATGATAATCAGTTTGTTATATATACTGAATCGAATGATTGAATCTATCATTTTTTGTTAGTCTGTAAGTCTGTAAGTGATAAGTCGTAAGTATTCAGTCTTTATTGAAGTTTTCATCATTAAACCATTTGATAGTTTAAAGGAGAAAACACCAACCAAGCCGAAACTAATAACCAGTAACAATTAACCAATAGCTAACAGCCCTTTGGTGGATTCAATAAAGTACGAGAAAGAGAAAAATGATAGAGATTTTGCCAAACGAAATTTGGCTCTGGAAAAGTGGCTGAAATAGCCAAAGTAGGAGGGAAGATACCCCTAAAAACGGGTTCACAAAAGGTAATGATTACATTATGCGAGTCAAAATGAGGAAGATTTGAATGTGAATGTTTGGCGGTTTTGGTATGTTCAGAAGTTGTAGAATAGTGCATTATCAAAAAATCCACGAAGCTAAGGTCTTGATTTTCAGTGGTTACGTGTTCTTGATAGTGTTTTACTAACTCACCAATCTTTGCTAATTGCATCGCATCCACGTTTGGGAATAGGCTTCCCAAGAGGATTTGGAGACTGAGCAATATTGCAACGATTTGTTTCATGGTGTAAAGGTATTGAAATTGTGGAAAAAAGCAAAAGATGTATTTTTTCCAAATCAGGCAATATAAAACCTGTATCTATCGTATTCTTTATCAAACATTAATAATCAAATAAATATTCATCATGAAAAAAGTATTGTTTTTATTAACAGCCGTCTCAGGCTTATTCTTAGCAAGTTGCAACAATCAAGAGGTTGAACCAGATTCAATTGACGATGTGTTGGCATCCATTGAGGCATCAGCCGCTCGTACAGCCGCCGTGAACGACACCATTACGAAAGGAAAGTGTAAAGGAAAATTGACAAGCATCGAAATTACAGCCTTACCAGCCACAATCACCACTTACATAAATACCAATTATGCAGGTTCGACCATCAAATTTGCGGGGAAAGATGAGAAAGGACAAACCGTTGTGGGCGTTTCACTAAATGACGTAGAAACAGGCTTATTATTTGATGCAAACAGCGTTTTTGTACAAAAATTAACGCATTACGGAAAGAAAGCAAAATTAGCAGAAGTTGATATTACTACACTTCCTGCAAGCATAGGAACGTATGTAACAGCTAATTATGCAGGTTATACCATCAAGAAAGCAGGAAAAGATACAGATGGAAATTTATTGGTAGGTATTAAAAATGATACTACCCGCAAAGCATTGAAGTTTGATGCTACTGGTAAATTTATCGAAGAATTAGCAATTCCTCCACACGGAAAGAGAGGAAAGAAGAAGTAGTTATTTTTAGGTATGAGGTTTTAGGTATGAGGTCGTAGGTATGTTCTACTTACTATCATACCTAAAACCTACTACCTCATACCTACTACCTAATCAAGAAGCCTGCCCTCCGTTCACACCCAAAACTTGCCCATTTACAAAGCCTGATTCTTCCAAAGCCAAGAACAAATACGCATTGGCAATATCCATCGGGTCTCCCATTCTTCTTACTGGAATCAAGTTAATTACTTCTTGACGTACTGCCTCTGGAATGGCATCGGTCATATCTGTTTTGATAAACCCTGGAGCAACAGCATTGGCAGTTATACCGTTTTTGCCTAACTCCTTCGCCCAAGTTCTGACCATCCCGATTACGCCCGCCTTGGCAGCTACATAGTTAGTTTGTCCAAAATTTCCGTGTACCCCTACTATCGAAGACGTACAAATAATTCGTCCATAATTTTGCTGAACCATGTACGGAGCAATCGATTTTGTACAATTAAAAACGCCCGTCAAATTGACATCAATCACCATTTGCCATTCGAGATGCGACATTTTCAAGAGCGTTTTGTCTCGAGTGATTCCTGCATTATTTATCAGAATATCAATCCGTCCATATTTCTCAAAAATCTCACGACTTGCCGCTTCGATAGCAGGAACGTCTGTCGTGCTGATGTGCATAAATTCACATTGAAAACCTTGTTCACGAAGCCCAGAAGCAGTTTCTTCACCCGCTTCTAATAAGTCCCAGATGATAACGGTTGCTCCTTCACGGCAAAATAATTCGGCAGATGCCGCTCCAATTCCTCGGGCAGCCCCTGTAATAATGGCAATTTTGTCTTTTAATCTCATGTTTAGTTACTGGTTATTTGTAATTGGTTATTAGTTATTCAGCATCAAATTTATTTGGCAGTAATCAGTCATTGATTGTCAGTAACCAATAACTAATCCCTAAATTCACTCATAAAGCATCGAAATTAGTTCTGCCACACAAGCGGGTTTTTCTTGTCCTTCAATTTCAAAAATACAATTCATCGTAATTCTTAATCCTGATGGTTTTGCCTCTTCAGCTTCCATCAAACTTGCTCGCATACGTACCTGCGACCCCGAAGGTACGGCTGAAGTAAAGCGAATTTTATTTGCTCCATAATTTACGCCCATTTTCACAGATTCAACCTTGAATAAGTCAGCCATGAATTTTGGGGCAAGTGAAAGCGTCAAAAACCCGTGAGCTACGGGCGTTTTGAAAGGAGAATATTGCTTCGCCATTTCTACGTCCACGTGAATCCACTGGAAATCCTGAGTGGCTTTGGCAAAATCATTAATCATCTCCTGCGTAACGGTCATGTAGGGCGTTGTACCAATCTCCTGACCTGTTTGGGCTTTGAGGGATGCTAAGTTTGAAAAAGTTTGCATATAAAAAAGTTATTAAGTCATTAAGTGATAAGTCATTAAGCGATTGTCGCTCGGTCATCAGTTTTTTACTTAATGACTTATGAATTAATAACTTATCACTTTTAACCACAAACATAAACAAAAAAACCGTAACACGATTCATCATCGCATTACGGTTTTTATTTTCATAGAAGGTTAAAGAGGTGATTTATTATTGGACTGCAATCTGGCGGCTGATTGTAGTCGGTTTTGTGGTTACCAAATTAACTTCTTTCACGATTTTTTCATCTCCTTTTGTGAATTCAAAAGTGTATTTCCCATCTTCCAATCCACTCAAATCATATTTGGCGTGATAGCTTTTGTCTTTTTTACTGACTCGTTCTGTTACCAAAATTTCACCCTTGCTGTCCTTTAAAACTACTATTAAATCCGTATCCGTTGATTTTTCAATCATCACATTCATTTTCATCGAGTTGATACTTTGATACATTCCTACCTCAAAAGTCGTTGCTTTTGTGGGTGCGGCACCCGTCGGTGCAGTGGCATTATTGTCAGCTGCGTTTGAGATAAAAGTCATGGCAGTCAAAGCTGCGATTGCGAAAGTTTTTGCTAAAGTTTTCATTTTCTTTTTTGTTTAGAAATTGTTGTTTAAATTTTAAATAACGTGGTTTTACTATGATTTATACGGGATTCCAATTTCGTAGTCCACGGAAGCCTTCGGTGAAACCGAAGGCTTCCGTAATTCCGTACAATTCGTAGTTGAACCAATAACGTTTAGAAATACTAATAAAATATTTGAACGATTTATTTTAATCTAACTCAATTTTACGGCTATTAATGGTTTCTGCCGAGAATAAATTTACTTCTTTCACTACTTTTTCATCGCCTTTCTTGAACTCAAACATATATTTTCCGTCTGCCAAATTACTCATATCATATTTACCATGATATTTCTCAGATTTTTTGCCTAATTGTTCATCATAAAGTACGTTGCCTTGTTCATCTTTAAGCGTAACGGTCAAGTTTTGACCTGCTGATTTTTCAATCATCACATTCATTTTCAGCGTATTAACGGACTGGTACATACCTACCTCAAAAGTCTTGGACTTTGTGGGTGCTACACCCGCTGGTATAGCACCATTATCAGTTGCGTTTGAAACAAAATTCATAGCTGTCAAAGCAGCGATTGCGAAGGTTTTTACAAGATTTTTCATTTTTTTATTTGTTTAGAATGTTTTGTTTTTTGCTTGAAATACTGTTTCGATAATTGTAATTTTCAAAGATTGATTTAGTTCAAAATTTTCATTAAATAGGTTTAATTAATTGATTTAGAGTTACTTGTGTTTTAAAAATTTAGAGTAATGATTTTAATTAAGTTTAGATATTTGTAATATTTAAAGATTTCAAGGTTTAGTATTCATTACGTTTAGAGCTTTGTTTTTCCGTTTTGATGTGTCAAAGTTATGTGTTAAAGCCAGTACCATGCAATACATATTAGCTAATCGGTTATTTTACTTGATTGAATGGTAGATTTTCTCATGTTTTGGTAAATTCTTAGGATAAATGGTTGTAGTTTTAAGTGTTAGAGAATGCGTGATAGTCTATCGTATGAAATTTCCCTATCAGTTCAGATTCAATAATAAGATGCGGTACTTTACAGAGAAGTTGCATTTGGTTAAAATTATTTTTTGACTTCCTTAACGATTCAAAATTACAACGATAAGTCATCTCAATAAAAATGAATGTGATGAACTAACAAACCTTTGGCGTGAACTATGTGATTTTTGGGATAAAGTAAAAAAATCACCCCAAAACATCCTTTAAAACCAAGACCCCATCCAGTCCCGCAACCATTCTTAACATAGAAATAGGGTTTGATTGAATAGAATCGTTAATATTGCATATAATTTCGATGTTTGTTTGTCGATGTTCGATGTTTGGTTTTCGTTTTTCGTTTCTTGATGTTCGTTTCTTGATGTTCGTTTCTCGATGTTCGTTTCTCGATATTCGGGACTAAGTCGAAAACCGAACATCGAAAACCAGACATCGAAAACCGAACATCGAACATCGAAAACCAGACATCGAAAACCAAACAACGAAAACCAGACATCGAAAACCAAACAACGAAAACCGAACATCGAAAAATATGGAAGAAGAAAAAAGTTTTGGGCGTAAACTATTAGGATTCTTTATCGAAGAAGATACTACGCATACCCAAACCCAGACCACATCAATACCCACTCAGGCTGGTACGCCCCCGAGGGTACAAGTCCAACAAACCGTAGCCGTACAAAACGCATCGGGTACGGGGGTGGTCGATAAGAAATTTGTGGATCATTTTGTATCTTTAATCGAAAACTCCAATTTTAAAGGACCTGATTATTTTGAATATATGCAGGCACTAAAGAGTCTCGCAGGTCTGGGGCTTTCAGAAGATAAACAATATCAAGCAGCTTGGGCAAGTTTCAAGGCGATGGGAGGCATCACGGACGTATCAGTACTCAGCACCACCGCCAATCAATACGTTGGGATTCTGGATTCTGACCGTCAAAATTTCCTAAAAGATGTTGATGCAGCAGTCACCGAGAAAGTAGGTGGTTTAAAAAATAGCCTAAAAACCACCCAAGACGAAAACGAGACAATGGCAAAGCAAATCATTGATTTACAGAACCGTATCAATGCCAATAACGAAAAAATTACAAAAATTACAACCGATATTGCAGAACAAAGTGCCAAGATCACGACCAATAAAAGTAATTACGAAATCACGTATAGTTCATTCGTAGAGCAGATAAAAGGGGACATTTCTAAAATTCAGCAGTATTTAGCCCCCTAACCCCCGAAGGGGAAACTTTTCTCAATTATGTCTTTTTGAAAATAAAATAATTAATCACATTTAAAACCTCACCCCAGAGGCGTAAAATTCCCCCTTCGGGGGTTAGGGGGCTATAACAAATGGCAGCAGACTTATCACAAATTGGAGGGGAAGCCCCTCAGAAATCGTTTTGGAGCAAACCAGAAGGCATTACGTCCATATTCTTCTTGGCAGCTTTGGGAGCTTTTGGACTATATTACTTCAATAAAATCGTTGAATTTCTCATAAAAGTTACAGAAAATACCCTTTACCTTTCGGGGCTTTTGGCGGTATTGGGCTTGATAATCTTCTTGGTTACCAGCAAAGATGTACGCACAGCGGTCTTCTTTTTATACAAAACAATGATGCGTAAAATTGCGGGCTTAATCGTCCAACTCGACCCCATCGCCATCATGAAAATCTATATTTCTGATTTGCGTGAAAAGAAAGAAAAAATGTCTGGTCAAATTGATATTTTGTCTGGTCAATTGGTGAAATTGAACAAAAAAATTGGTGAAAATAATGATACCATCAAATCAAAATTTGCCGAAGCCAATAAAGCCAATACCATGACGGATAAACCTGGTATGAAAGAGGCAGCCTCACTCGCCACCATCGAAGGGGCAGGTTTGCAAGAGATGAACGAAAAGTTATTACCCTTGCAACGCAACATGAAAACAGTCTTAGGTTTTATGGAAAAAGTATCTTCTTCGGCAGACTATATCATCAAAGAAACTGAAATCAAAGTTAAGCTCAAAGAAGCTGAATATGAGATAGTTAAGTCGTCTTCTAATGCCTTGAAAACTGCCATCAGTATCTTTAAAGGTAATCCAGATAAGAAGTTTTATTTTGATGAATCAATGGAATACATCCAAGATGATATGGGTAAAAAATTGGGCGAAATGAAGCGTGCAATGGACTATTCAATGGATTTTATTAATTCGGTGGACATCCAAAACGGTATCTTGACTGACAAAGGACAACAAATGCTCGATGCCTACAATCAAGGAGAATTTAAATTGATAACTTTGGATGCACCCATAGAAAAAAGTAATGAAATTAATCCTCCCAAAGACTCGAGTTATAGAGGATTATTGGATTAATAAGTCCATACGGAATAACTAATAAAAATTGGATAGTTTATTTATTAAAATTTAATTTGATAGATAAATTATCCATTTTTTTTGTGAATTATGGAAATTATAAATACTTACTTAAATTTGCGATTTCAATGAATATGTCAAAAAAGTATGTTTTTAAGTAAAATAAAGTCTAAAAAATCAGGAGTTTTACTGTACGGTATTACTCCTCCCAAATTAGAAACGCCTTCCGAAAGAGTCGTTGAAATAGCCGAAAGAACCTTAGCAAGGCTTCATCCTTTGAATATTGATGCCTTGGTCGTGTACGATGTACAAGACGAATCCGCCCGCACAGACGAAGTACGTCCCTTTCCGTTTATGGGTGCATTAGACCCCTTCGAGTACGCAAGTCAGTACTTGCATACGCTCACAATTCCCAAAATAATTTATCGTCCCGCAGGAAAATTTACCCAAGAAGAACTATCTCTTTGGTTAGAGAATCTGTCTAAACATCAGCATTATCCCGTTTTTGTAGGCATTCCTTCTCCAGACTATGTGCCTAAAACAAGTCTAAAAGAAGCCTACGAAATATTTAGACAATACCACGAAACCTCTGCTATCGGAGCCGTTACCATTCCAGAAAGACACGCTGTTTTGAAAGATGAGGAGCAAAGGATGTTTGATAAAATGGAGTCGGGCGTATCGTATTTTATTTCTCAATGTGTCTTTAATGTAGAATACGCCAAAGTCGTTTTGCATGATTTGAGTTTAGCTTGTACAAACTCAAATAGAGAAGTACCAACGATAATTTTCACGCTAACTGCCTGTGGTTCAGCCAAAACCCTTCATTTTATGGAGTGGTTGGGAATTCATATTCCAGACTCCTTGAAAGAAGAATTGCTTGCCTCAGAGAATATTTTACAGAAATCAGTAGAAGTTTGCCTTGACATCGCTCGGATACTAATTGATTATTGTACAGCAAAAAATATCCCTTTTGGTTTCAACATCGAGAGCGTAGCCATCAGAAAAGATGAAATAGAAGCCTCCATTTTTATCGTGAATAAAGTGGATGAAATGTTGAGAGAAAGCGGGTTGAGGTAAGATTTTGAGGATAAACTTCTCTGCCAAATGTCTAACAATTAAGCAATTACAAAAAAAAAGTTAAGATATTTATTTTTGGTTTCTTTCATAATCAAAACCAAAGCCTTACCTTTGTGTCCCCTAAGAATATAGGGTATGTGAGAATATAGGTAAAAGCCGCTAATAAAATCCCTAACGTATTCATTCTCAACAATTAACATACGCAACCATTATTAGTATAACATATTTTTTAACTTAAATTTTTCAACAAGTGACTAAAGCAGACGTTATCGTAGAAATCGCCGACAAGACTGGCATCGACAAAGCAGATGTATCAAGTGCAATTGAGTCTTTTTTCTCAGTAATTAAGGACAATCTCGCCAAAGGAGAAGCCGTTTACGTAAGGGGTTTCGGTAGTTTTGTAAACAAAAAAAGAGCTCATAAAATTGCTCGTAATATCTCAAAAAACACAACAATTGAGATTCCAGAACACTTTATCCCAAGCTTCAAGCCTGCAAAAACATTCGTTGAGCAAGTGAAAACTAACGCAAAATAATTCAGTTATTAGTTAGCGGTTATTAGTTATTAGTTATTAGAGATGTTTCAAAATCCAATAACCAATAACTAATCAACCAATACCAACCAATGCAAAAGTCTTTTATCGCAATCATTGTCATAGCACTTGCCACAATCGGGGGACTTTATAGCCTTCCGAAAGTAGTAGTAAGCAATGAGAAAAAGACCTTACAACAACCCACAAAAGAAAATCCTGCTGCTACTGCCAACCGTGATAAAAATGTGAAGGCTGATGCCCCAACGGTATCTGAAAATCATAGCGAGTCACTTAGCCCAGAACAGCAAAAGGTCATTGGTAATTTGAGGGACGTTTACACCAAATCCAAGGGTAAAAACAAGATTAAATCTGCCGATGAGTTAATGTTACAATTTGTGAAGTATAACCGTTACGACAGTGCGGCACATTATGCAGAAGAAGTTGTGAGAATTGAACCATCCGAAAACAATTTGATGAAAGCAGGAGGTTTGTATTACGAAGCCTTTACTTATTCTCTTCACGAAGACAAGACTGCAAAATTGGGTGAAAAAGCCCGTGAAATTTATCAGAAAGTTTTGGATAAAAATCCTAATAACCTTTTGGCAAAGACAAATATGGCAATGACCTATACCGCAACCAAGACCCCCATGCAGGGAATTATGATGTTGCGTGATGTAATCGCAGAAGAGCCTGATTACGAACCAGCATTGTTTAGTTTAGGTATTTTGTCGATAAAGTCAAATCAGTTTGGAAAAGCAGTAGACCGTTTCAAAAAGATACTTAAAAACAATCCGTCAAATACAAAGGCGGCATTGAATTTGGGTTATTGTTTGACAGAATTAGATAGAAAAGAAGAAGCAAAGCAAGTTTTGGAACAAGTCCTCGCTCTTAGCAAAGACCCACAAGATAAAGCTACTGCCAACGAAATTTTATCAAAAATAAAGTAAGGTGAACCGAAGTTTGGTTTTGAATATTCTGAAAAAGAACATCAAAACTGAGCATCTAACATCGCAATAAATAAATTATTTAACATTTAAAACTTTTAGAATCATGCCTTGCGGAAAGAAAAAAAAGGGACACAAGATTTCAACGCACAAAAGAAAGAAGCGTCTTAGAAAGAACAGACATAAGAAGAAATAATTTAGGGATTAGGGGTTAGGATTTAGGATTTTTTGAAATTAAATTATTTCATTAAATCCTAAATCCCATCCCCAAACCCCCAAATAAAAAACAGGCAAAATTCATCATCCGTGAGTTTGCCTGTTTTGTCGTTTTTGTGAGATTGTTGTCTTGAAAAGATAATTTAATTACTTAACGTTTTCATTATCAAACGATTAAGTAATTATCGGTTATGACGTTTGGTGAAATAGGGGTTAGGTTTTGGGGGTTAGGGGTTAGGTAAAAAATGCCGTTCTAATTTCCAAATTATGTGATTATTCATCTTTTCCTCTAAATAAATCCAAGTATGTCACCCACATTTAAAAGTCAATCTAAGAAAAATATTATAGACAAAATTTTTCTCTAATTATTGTAAATAGCAAAAGCCTGTACAATAGTTTTCCTAATTCAGAAATCAAATTTTCTTTTTCTCAATAGGCTCGAACATATCTATAATTAATTGATTATTAGCGACTTATCTCAACGCTCACTCCGACAATTTTTCTTATTCTCTCATTTCTAAATGCTAAATTCACCTGTGAGTAACGAATTAATTATCAATTCGACTCCCAAAGGTGATCGCATAGCTTTGTTGCAAGACAAACGCATTGTGGAGTATCACTTAGAGGAGTCCGAACCACACTTTTCTGTTGGAGACATATATCTCGGAACAGTCAAGAAGATGGTTACGGGATTGAACGCTGCGTTTATTGATATTGGTTACGAAAAGGATGCTTTTCTCCATTATCATGACTTAGGTCCGAACGTCAATTCCCTAAACAAATTTACGAAGGAGGTCATCGCCGAAAGAATAAAATCTGGGCGATTAGACAACTTCAAATTAGAGCCTGAGATTGACAAGCACGATAAAATCGACAAAGTATTGAGTAAAAATACCTTGGTTTTAGTGCAAGTCGTCAAAGAACCTATTTCAACAAAAGGACCCCGTTTGTCGTGCGATATTTCTATTGCAGGACGTTATACGGTGCTTGTTCCTTTCTCGAATGGGGTAAATATCTCGAAGAAAATTACGGCAAAAACCGAACGTACTCGTCTGCAAAGATTGATGTCGTCGATAAAACCTGCCAATTTCGGGGTTATCGTGAGAACCGTCGCCGAGGGCAGAGAAGTAGAGGAATTGGATAAAGACCTCCGTGAATCTATTGCCAAATGGGATGCAGGAATGGCAGCATTGAAAACCGCCAAACCACGTGAAAAAATAATCGGAGAAATGAGTCGGGCAACTTCGATGATGCGTGATTTATTGAACGAAGATTTTGACAGTATCGTGGTAGATACGCCCGAATTGTACCAAGAAGCCCGTAATTATGTCTTGAATATTGCTCCTGACAAAGAAAAAATTGTCAAGTTGCACCAAGGTAAAACAAAGGTTTTTGAACAATTGGGTATCGAAAAACAACTCAAAATGTTGTTTGGGCGTTCAGTAAGTTTGCCACAAGGCGGTTATTTGATTGTTGAACATACGGAAGCATTGCACGTAATTGATGTCAATTCGGGTAATAAATCCAACAGTGAGGCAGACCAAGAAGCCACCGCTTTGAGTGTGAACCGAGAGGCAGCCAAAGAGATTGCACGTCAGTTGAGATTGCGAGATATGGGCGGGATTATCGTCATTGACTTTATTGATATGAAGAAGGCCGAGAACAAAAAGGCTATTCAAGACATCATGAAGGACGAAATGAGAACTGACCGCTCGAAATATACGATTCTGCCATTGACGAAGTTTGGTTTGATGCAAATTACTCGCCAGCGGGTTCGTCCAGAGATGAACGTAATAACGGCTGAAAATTGCCCAACTTGTGGAGGAACTGGGAAAATCACGGCAAGTATTGCGATTTCAGATATAATCGAACATCATTTGGAGCATATCTTGAAAAATCAAAACGAGAAGAAGCCAACGATTATTATGCACCCATTTTTGTTTGCCTACTTCACGAAGGGCTTTCCTTCCATTAGAATGAAGTGGTATTTCAAATATAAAACGTGGGTAAATTTAATCACCGATACTTCTTTCGGT
>JAYUOX010000033.1:0-6517 GCA_043760595.1 Cytophagales bacterium | reverse complement strand
TATTAATTCGTTGGAAATTGGTGGTGTCAATGCTCAATTCAATGGTGGCACCCGTGGGTAAGCCCGTGATGGTGGCAGTAGTCCCCGTAAACGTACCCGTGCCTGTGGTGTTTGCGGGTACGGTTTTCCAACCATAACTAACTGTGCCTGCGGTGGCTACGCCGAAACTGATTTGGTTGGCTCCCGAGCCTGCCGTAGCTAAATTCCAAGTGGTGATGAAGGAGCCTGAACAGTCAAGGGCATCACCCGTAATTGTACAGCCTTTTGTGGTAGTAAGGGCAGTACGAGCCGCTTGCCCAGCACAATATTTTAGTGGCGAAGCATCGCCCAAGTTTTTGTTGGTATAGCCTGCGGTGTTCCAAGCCGTTAGAATAGCATCATAGTTGCTAACTGAAATGCCCGAGCCCGAAAAAATATTGAACATGTTCATGGCATTGGTTATATTAAAATTTCCAATATTTTGATTAAAGGCGGTTGCACCATCAAACATATTTCTCATATTAGTTACTGCTCCCGTATTAAAGTTAACGGGCAATGCTTGGTTAAAGGCAGTTGCTCCACTAAACATATAACTCATGTCTGTTACGGCTCCCGTATTAAAGTTAGCGGGCAATGCTTGATTATAAGCACTGCAACTACTAAACATTCTACTCATATTAGTTACTGCTCCCGTGTTAAAGTTAGCGGGCAATGCTTCGTTAAAGGCTGTTGCTTCACTAAACATAAAACTCATGTTAGTTACTGCTCCCGTGGTAAAGTTAGTGGGCAATGCTTGGTTAAAGGTAGTTGCTCGACGAAACATAGAATTCATATCAGTTACTGCTCCCGTGGTAAAGTTAGCGGGCAATGCTTGGTTAAAGGCACTGCAACCCAAAAACATAAAACTCATATCAGTTACTGCTCCCGTGTTAAAGTTAGCGGGCAAGGCTTGGTTAAAGGCAGCTGCTTGACTAAACATAAAACTCATATTGGTTGTTGCTCCCGTATTAAAGTTAGCGGGCAATGCTTGGTTAAAGGCTTTTGCTTCATCAAACATAGACCTCATATTGGTTACTTTCGCTGTGTTAAAACTATTGGGCAATGGTTGGTTAAAGACATCACAACGACTAAACATATAACTCATATTAGTTACTGCTGCTGTATTAAAGTTAGCGGGCAAGGCTTGGGTGTAGTTAGTACAACCAAAAAACATAAAACTCATATTAGTTACTGCTCCCGTGTTAAAGTTAGCGGGCAATGCTTGGTTGTAGTTAGCACAACCACTAAACATAAAACTCATATCAGTTACATTACTTGTATTCCAATTACCCAGTATTCCATTAAACTTTGTCGCACCCGCAAACATTTCATTTGTTTCTCTAACATTGAGCATATTGGCTCCCCAGTTGAGGTTGGTGTTAAATTCGGTACAACCCGCAAACATTCTGAAAAGCGTTGAGTTTGGAGCAAAAACTGGGGCATCGGTAAAAGTTCCCGTCATATTGGCACAACCATAAAAAGCAGCGTCCATGCCACTCCACGTACCCGAACCCCATTGTTGTATGGTCATTAATTTGAGTTTATCACCGCCATTATTAAATTGAATGGCAGGGAAAGTACCCGATATACTCACCGTTTTTGTACCCGCAGTAGCATAAGTGTGCGTTGGTGGGGTGTTGTTGGTGTAGGTATTAGTGCTACCATCGCCCCAGTTTACGGTATAATTGTAAGTGTAAGCGGTATTGGTAATGGGATTGGTATTGGTATTAGTAGGAATGGTAATTTGATTACTATTAGAAGTACCTGCATTATCAGTTTTCCAAGTAGTAATAAAAGGCGTTTGAGCCAATAAATTTTGGCTTATCAACAAAGCCACGATGAGGTAAAAGATGTTTTTCATTTTGGTAGTGATTTTGGTTGTTAAAAATTAGTAAAAAGGTAACGTTTCGGAACTGTGAAGAATTTGGCAAATCGCCCTTTCAATATCCATAGCGAGGGGTTTAAACCCCTCGCTATGGATATTGAAAGGCTTTTGTTCTCAGAATTAGTCTTTGTGCTAAATAGTTTATAGTTCCGAAAAGTCTATTGATAATATTCCTTAAAATCCAGTATTCACTCTACTCGCTGTGGTATTCATCAAAAGTTTTCCAGTACTTCGATATTCTAATTTTTTGATGGTAGTCACGCCATCAAGGGTGATTGTGTGGTTACTGTCAATAATCACATTATCACCCGCTTGTGGCACACGCCCAGCGTTCCAAGTAGAGCCAACCGCCCAATTACCCGAAACAATACTCGTGATGGGGCAAACATTGGTGTAAGTATCACCCGTGATTCCCCAGCCTTTATTGGTTATCATATTAGTACGGGCAATTTGCCCTGCACAATAAGTCAGGGGAAGGGTACTTCCAAGGTTTTTGTTGGTATAACCTGCGGTGTTCCAAGCCAGAAGAATATTGTCATAATTGGTAAGCGAGATACCAGAGTTTTTGAAGACATCTGTCATTGTTGTAGCAAGGGCGATATTCCAAGCTCCAAGATTTTGATTGAAGGCAGTTGCTCCATCAAACATAAAGTTCATATCGTTGGCTTTTTCTACATTCCAGGCACTAATATCTTGGTTGAAAGCAATAGCATTACTAAACAAATAAGACATATTGGTAACCTTTCCTACGTTCCAAGCCCCAATATTTTGATTGAAAGCAGAAGCCCCAAAAAACATCGTGTTCATATTGGTAACGTTGCTCGTATTCCAGGCACTAATATTTCCATTAAAGCCCCCAATACCATAGAACATAAAAGACATATTGCTGACCAGACCGACATTCCAAGAATTGAGGTTTTGGTTGAAACTAAAATCACTATTAAACATATTGGACATATCAGTAACAAGGCTTACGTCCCAAGCCCCGATATTTTGGTTGAAACGATTCGCAAAATTAAACATACCTGACATGTTAGTAACCTTACTCACGTCCCAAGCCCCGATATTTTGGTTGAATCTAATAGCTCTACTAAACATCTGAGACATATTGGTTACTTGGCTCACATCCCAAAGTCCAATATTTTGGTTCATTGATGTAGCCCCTCTAAACATCTGAGACATATCTGTAACGGCACCCAAATTGGGGAAATCATTAGCATTAATAACCAAATTGTTACAGCCATAAAAAGCCTGTCCCATACTTGCCCAAGCAATGTCGCCCCATTGTACCACCGACATGATTTTGCTCTTATCGCCAGTATTATTAAAATATATTCTTGGAAAACTCCCCCTGATGACTATGATATAAGAGCCTACCGTTCCGTAATCGTGGGTAATGTTTGCGGTTACGCCCAAATCGTCAAAAATACCATCACTGTTCCAATCTACATCATAATTGTAGCCAGTACCTGTGGTAGGAATGGTGATAGAAGTACCGTTGGAAGAACCTACGTTGTCGGTTTTCCAAGTAGTAATAAAAAGTTTGGGACATGATACACCATAAGTATCCCCTGTGATAGCCCAACCTCTATTACCGACCAAATTTGCTCTTGCTATTTGTGCAGCACAATAAGTTAGTGGTGATGCGTTGCCAAGGTTTCTGTTGGTGTATCCTGCGGCATTCCAAGCCAGAAGAATATTGTCATAATTAGTAAGCGAGATACCCGAGTTTTTGAAGATGTCAAACATTGCCGTAGCAAGGGTAATATTCCAAGCCCCAATGTTTTGATTGAAGGAGGTAGCGGTGTTAAACATACTATTCATACTGGTAACTTTTCCAACATTCCAAGCTCCAATGTTTTGATTAAATAAAGGAGCATTGTTAAACATGCTATTCATATTGGTAACTTTTCCAACATTCCAAGCCCCAATGTTTTGATTAAAGACGGGAGCGTTATTAAACATAGTATTCATATTGGTAACTTCTCCCACATTCCAGGCACTAATATTTCCATTAAAAACCTTGGAATTATTGAACATAGAAGTCATGTTGGTAACCATACCCACATTCCAAGTATTAAGGTTTTGATTGAACGCACGAGCATCATTAAACATATTGGACATATCAGTAACATTGCTTACGTCCCAAGCCCCGATATTTTGATTGAAAGCAAATGCTTTAAAAAACATATTAGCCATATTAGTAACATGGCTCACATCCCACAACTCAACGTTTGAGTTCACTAATACAGCCTCACTGAACGTATATGATAGATCTGTAACAATACTCAAATCGGGGGAATCAGTAGCATTAATGACCAATCTATTACAGCCAAAAAAAGCCCGTCCCATACTTCCCCAAGCAATATTACCCCATTGTACCACCGATAAGATTTTACCTCTATCGCCAGTATTATTAAAATATATTCTTGGAAAACTCCCTCTGATGGCTACGGTATAAGTGCCTGCCGTTGTGTAGTCGTGGGTAATGTTTGCGGTTACGCCCAGTTGCTCGAACGTACCGTCATTGTTCCAGTCCACATCATAATTGTAGCCCGTACCCGTAGTAGGAATGGTAATGGAGGTACTATTTGAAGAACCCGTATTATCGGTTTTCCAAGTAGTAATGAAGGGCGTTTGAGCCAACAAATTTTGGCTTATTAACAAAGCCATGAAGAGGTAAAAGTTCTTTTTCATTTTGGTAGTGATTGTGTTGAGTAGCTATCGGCAATTGGCTGTAAGCTATTGGCTGGGCAACACTCGCTTTATAATCAGACAGTCAGAAAGTCAAGAGTGTCGATTATTAGACATTTTTTACTTGGAATTTGGTAATTTTAAAAACATTTTTTCAATTGGCTAAATTCTGATTTTGAAGCGAGTGTCGCCCAGCGAGTGTCGCCCAGCGAGTGTCGCCCAGCCGATAGCTGACAGCCAAATGCCAACAGCCATTTTATCTAAGCCTATCAAAAATAGCTTTCTTCCGTCTCGAAATCATGGCTTTTCGCCCATTGCTCATCGTAACGGTGAATTGTTCTTCATTCAGGTTTTTTACATGATTCGGGTTAATCATAAACGAGCGATGAACCCGCAAAAAACCGTGGGTTTCCAAATAAGATTCAAAGAATTTTAGGCTGTGGGCAACTAATATCTGTTTACCTTCTTTGAAATGAAAAGTGGTATAATTGATGTCGCCCTCCAAGAGGACAACTGCATCAACAAATACTTTCTGAGAGGTTTTGTGATTGAGAATTAACAAGGCGTTATTTCCCTTCTGTGTGTATGTTTTCATTATTTCAATAGTAAGCGGTATGTTGAAATTCAGTATCAGAAAACAATCAAGAGAAGTTGAAATGAATTATGCTTTTCGCCTTCTCATTGATTGTGAAATCTTCTACCAAAAAGATGCAACAAAATTGAAGAAAATAACCAAACGAGTGTTATCACAAAATGGACAATCTCTACCTCATTTCGAACAAAAAAAAGAGGGCGATTGCCCTCTTTTTTTTAATCAATAAAGTTTGTTCCTCTAATTGAACTTTCTCTTCCTCAAAATGAACATTTTACTATTATTTCCACTCAGAAGCCACTTTTCCGTATTTTTCTTGGAATACCTTTGAGAAATAGGGCATACTGTCAAACCCTACCTTGTAAGCAATTTCTGAGACGGTTCCTTCGCCTTTTTTTAGCATATTTGAGGCTAAATTTAAACGATAATTTCTTACAAATTCCGTTACGGTTTCGTCAGTAATTGCCTTTAATTTCCTCCGTAGTTGCACTGCCGAAAGATTCATTTCATTGGCAAAAGTATCTACATCAAACGCACTTTTATCAAGGTATTTATCAATAATTTTTTCGGCTTTTCGGATAAATAATTCATCCATCGTTGGCTCAATATTTACCACAACTTCTGGTAACAATTCAATGGTTTGAATGGTATATTTTTCTCGTAATAATTGCCGTTGTTTCACTAAATTCTCTACCCGCAAAGTCAATTCTTCTTTGTTGAAAGGTTTGGATAAATAATCATCCGCTCCTTTGCCGAGTCCAATTAATTTATCCGACATCGTAGCTTTTGCCGTGAGCATAATCACTGGAATATGGTTGGTTCTTTCATCGTTTTTAAGTGCTGAACAGAAACCCAAACCGTCCAATTTTGGCATCATCAAATCAGAAATAACCACATCTGGAACAAACTCAATTGCCTTCGCCAAACCATCTTCGCCATCAACTGCCAACACTAATTGATATTGATTTTCAAAGATAGTAGCCATGTAATTTCTGAGGTCGGGATTATCCTCTACGATGAGCAAGATTCGTTGTCCATCCTCAACAATTTTATGCTCTTCAGCCTGATTTGATTCAGCAAAAAGGGTGTCTGGATGATTTATACCCACAAACTGACTTAAATTAGTGGTTATTTCACCGATAGATTCATAAGGTAAAGACAAGGTAAAAGTTGTTCCTTCTCCTACTTTACTTTCCACGTTGATTTGCCCTTTCAATAAATCCACCAATTCTTTTACCAACGCCAAGCCAATGCCTGTGCCTTCCTGTGGGTGCTGTTGGTTGGTGTCGTCTCCTTGATAAAAACGGTCAAAAATATGGGTTAATCTT
>JAYUOX010000032.1:0-6527 GCA_043760595.1 Cytophagales bacterium | reverse complement strand
AAAGGTTCCGAAATGATTGGTAGTTCATCTGTTTTAAGGTAAATCCCTGCCAATTTAAAAGATTTTGTTTAAAAACTATAATTTTGCGTAAGTCCTATACTATTTAGAAGAAAAAGTTGCACAATTCTTAATCGAATCAGATAATGGATAAAGAAAGTATCTTAAAATTTATAAAGTCGGAGGTATCAAAATCTCCAACTTTAATACCATTCAATTACAATAAAATTCAGATTTACGACCAAACAAGTCACGACCAAGAAACTTCTCTAAAATTAGTCTTGTGTGATGAATACAATACCCCATTTTATCTTTGCGATACTTTTTATAAACCCATTTCTCAATTATGAAATTTACTTTCACATTTGCAATTTTCCTATCAGTGATGACAACATCATTTAGCCAAGTCTTTCCTAATTATGAGTATTCTGTTGATATCATCAAGAAATTAAATGATACGACTAATAAAGACTGGCAATTTCCTTTAATTTCCTATTCTTTTATTGGAGAATATTCCAAAACATTAGAATTGTGGTCTAAAAAGGATAAGCAAGGGAATCCAAAGTCTTTTTCAAAAAAAGAACTTTCTGAATACAAGCCTTTAAATGCGATAGATTTTATAAGCAAACAAGCAACAAAAGAAAAGCTCATTCTTATAAATGAATCCCACCATATTCCCCTACACAGAGTTTTCACGATGGAGTTACTCCAAAGCTTATATCAATCTGGATTTAGATATTTAGGACTTGAAACTCTATCAAATAGGTTAGATGATATTGATACATTACTAAATAAAAGAAAATATCCAATTGTTAAAACTGGTGTTTTTTCTCGTGAACCTCAATTTGGGAACTTAATAAGAGAAGCACTTAGGTTAGGTTTTTATATTTTTCCTTATGAATCAACGGGTAAAGATTTTGAGAATAGAGAGTTACAACAAGCACAAAATATTAATAATATACTTATTAAAGACCCAAATGCCAAAATTTTAATTCATTGCGGGTATGGACATATTATAGAGGATACTGGAAATGATAACTTTGTATTTATGGCTAAACATTTAAAAAAGTTGAGTGGAATTGACCCATTAACTATCAATCAAGTGCTTTTGACTGAAAAAAATGGAGGTGGTGACGAACACCCAAATTATAGAAAGTTTTTACTTAGTGAAAGTAGTGTTTTTGTAAATAGTAATGGTGAAGCACTAAATGAAAAATCCAAATACTTTCACTTGCAAGATATTTTAGTCTATCATCCACCAACTGTTTTTTTAAATAATAGACCGAAGTGGTTATATCGTAACGGTAAATGGTTAGCCTATAACATACCAATAAAAAAAATACATATTGAATACCCTGTTTTAGCAAGTGTATATTTACGAACTGACAAAATAAATGAGAAAAGTTCGTTAAATGAAAATAGCCAACCTATTCCAATTGACCTTTTAGAAATAACTTCTCAACGTGAACTTAGACCATTTGTATTGCCCAAAGGTAAATATTTAATGAAAGTAGAAAATATAAGTGGGCAAAAACAGGTAATTCTTTTTTAATTGATAAAGTTTAATCCTATTATTTGGTTAATCTTAGAAATAAATCTTCAATGAGAAAAAAACATAAGTATCAAAATAACAATTCATTCATAAAATTATTTTCGTGTTGTCAAATTGTAAATGGTTCAAAAAGAAGCATTATTTGCGACTTACAAAGGAATGAAGTTCAATTAATTCCTAATATATTATACGATATTTTAAAATATGAATCGGATAAATCTTGTAAACAGCTATTTGATTTTTACGATAAATCAAATCATCAAATTTTAGAAGAATATATTGATTTTTTGATTGAAAAAGAATACATCTTTCTTACACTTGAACCAAATAATTTCCCGCAACTTTCTGAGCGGTGGGACAAACCAAGCATAATAACAAACACCATTCTTGATTTTAGTTCACAGTCTAACTATGACCTTAAAATTTTACTAAATCAATTATCACAATTAAATTGTAAAGCTATACAGATTCGTTTTTTTGATGAAATTTCACCACTTTATCTTACGTGTATCTTAGACAAAACCGAGAACTCTATTTTCACAAGTATTGATATTGTACTACCATTCATAGATTTATTTTCGGAAAAAGTAATTTTTGACATTTCAAGTAAATATCTTCGTGTTAATAGTTTTACATTCACGAATTCTAAGTTAGATATTTTAAATAATTTAGGAACTTACTCGGTGAGGTTTATGAAGAAAGTCGTTACAACTCATAATGAATGTGGTAATATTTCCAAATTCAATTTTGTAACGAATTTAACCCTATTCACAGAATCCCAAAAACACAACACCTGCCTAAACCGTAAAATCTCAATTGATGTAAACGGAGAGATAAAAAACTGTCCATCTATGACTAAAAGTTATGGAAATATTAGAGATACAACGCTAAAAGAAGCTATTGAAAAGCCTGGTTTTAAGGATATGTGGTTTGTTCATAAAGACCAAATTGAGGTTTGTAAAGATTGTGAGTTTAGACATATCTGTACAGATTGCCGAGCGTATATACAAGACCCGAATAACATTTATTCAAAACCTGCCAAATGTAGTTATGACCCCTATACGGCTACTTGGGGCGAGGATAATCCAACTAATAACCCTTTGCATGGTCAATAAAAATACTGTTCTTTTACTAATTCCAAAAACTGAACGTCAAATATTTTCGTATATTAGGCGTTCAGTTTATTTTTTATTAAACCCTCTCTAAAAAATCAACCTAATCAATCTATGGCAAAATTCCCCTTCTATCAACAACTCGACCAAATGGATTGCGGTCCTACGTGCCTACGGATGATAGCCAAACATCACGGGCGTAACCTCAATCTGCAAAAATTACGCAATGCTTCGGGGTTTAGTCGTGAAGGTGTGTCGCTGTTGGGTATCGCCGAGGCTGCCGAGAGTGTGGGTTTTAGAACTTTGGCAGTTAAAGTTCCTTTCGAGAAGTTGGTTAAAGATGCTCCTTTGCCTTGTATTATTCACTGGCAACAAAATCATTTTGTGGTATTGATAGAGGCTAAAAAAGGCTCAGTTCTTTTGGCAGACCCAGGCAAAGGCATCCGCAAAATGTCTGAGGCTGATTTCTGTGAGCATTGGGCAACTTCCCAAGAAGAAGGCAAACCCGTAGGAGTTGCTCTTTTGGTAGAAACTACGCCCGCCTTTTTTGAGCAAGAAGATGATAAAAAAACGGGTTTAGATTTCTCTTATCTTCTCAAATATCTTTGGTCATACAAAAAACTTTTATTCCAATTAGCCATTGGGCTGTTGGTGGGTAGTGGTTTGCAATTGGTTTTCCCGTTCCTTACGCAGTCCATCGTGGATGTGGGTATTCAGACCCGCAACCTCAACTTTATTTATGTGATGTTGGCGGCTCAATTGATGCTTTTTGCCAGTAGAACCGTCGTAGAATTTATCCGTTCTTGGATTTTGCTCCACATCAGTATTCGTATCAATCTGTCAATTCTCTCCGATTTTTTGATAAAACTGATGAAATTACCGATGTCGTTTTTCGATACAAAAATGTTCGGCGACATCATGCAACGCATCAACGACCATAGCCGTATCGAACAATTCCTGACGGGGCAAACCCTCAATACGCTTTTCTCCTTAGTGAATCTCCTGATTTTTGGCGTAGTCTTAGGAATGTACAGCATGACCATTTTCTCAATTTTCATGGTTGGTTCAATTCTGTACGGGTTGTGGGTACTGTTATTTTTGAAAGAAAGGCGTAAATTAGATTTCAAGATGTTTGATGTTGCTGCCAAAAATCAAGGTTCGTTGGTGCAGTTGATTCAGGGAATGCAAGAAATCAAATTAGCCAATGCCGAACACCTCAAACGTTGGGAATGGGAACGCATCCAAACCAAAATGTTTCAGTTCCAAACCAAAGGCTTGGCTCTCAATCAATACCAACAGGCAGGGGCATTTTTCTTGAATGAAGGCAAAAATATTTTGATAACCTTCTTCACCGCAAAAGCAGTAGTGGATGGTCAATTGACCTTGGGAACGATGTTGGCGGTGCAGTACATTATCGGACAATTAAACGCCCCGATTGAGTCATTAATCCAGTTTGTGCAGTCGGCTCAAAGTGCTAAAATCAGTTTGGAGCGTTTGAATGAAATCCATGATTTGGATGATGAGGAAAAGGAAAATCAAAACAAAACCTCTATTCATGCGGGTTATCAAGGTACGAGTATTTCGCTCAAAAATATCAGCTTTACGTACCCAGGGGCAGGAAATGAGCCAGTTTTGAAAGATATTAATTTAGAAATTCCACAAGGAAAAGTTACCGCCATCGTGGGTATGAGTGGAAGTGGCAAGACAACTTTATTGAAACTTTTGCTCAAATTTTATGACTTGAAAGGCGACATCAAAATTGGCAACACTCCTTTTGATAGTTTTAGGGCAAATCAATGGCGTGGACGTTGTGGCGTGGTGATGCAAGACGGTTTTATTTTCTCCGATACCATCGCCCGAAATATTGCTTTGGGAGACGAAAACCCGAACATTGAAAAACTCTATCACGCTTGCGAAGTAGCAAATATTATGGAGTTTATTGAGGGTTTGCCTTTGGGATTCAATACCAAAATCGGCTCAGAAGGAAATGGTATCAGTCAAGGGCAAAAACAGCGTCTATTAATCGCCAGAGCCGTTTATAAAGACCCTGACTATTTGTTTTTCGATGAAGCAACCAACGCTTTGGATGCCAATAACGAAAAGAAAATCTTAGAAAATTTAGAAGAATTTTTCCACGGCAGAACCGTTATTGTTGTAGCCCACCGACTCAGTACCGTAAAAAATGCCGACAAAATCGTAGTCCTTCACAAAGGCGAAATTACGGAAGTGGGTACACACGACAGCCTGACCGTTAAGCGTGGAGAGTATTTTGATTTAGTGAAAAATCAATTGGAATTGGGTAATTGATATTACTGTTACTGTAGCTCGAAGTGGCACTTCGAGAATGGACAAACAATTGGACAACGATTCTCGAAGTGCCACTTCGAGCTACAGTATTGGCAATGGAAATAAACGTAAAAGACATAGAAACAAAATCCGTTCAGCTAAACGGCTCAAAACCAGAGACTTTGAAAGAAACTTTTGGCGGAACACCCGTAAGCACACGTCCTCCGCTCGAATTACGTTCAGAGGAGGTCAATGAGATTTTGAGCAAACGTCCAGCGGGCATTATTCGCTATGGGCTGACGGTTATTGCCCTTTTGGGAGTTTTGGGTGTGATAGCTTCTTGGTACATCAAATATCCCGAAATCATCAAATCGGGGGTAATGATAACTACTGAAAAACCGCCTTTCAAAGTCATTCCACGCTCTTCTGGACGTTTACAAAAACTTTTAGCGAAACCTAATCAAGTCGTAAAACAAGGGGATTTTTTGGCAGAAATTGAAAATACCACTCGTTTAGAGAATCTTTCAGTCTTGCAAACACTTTCTCGACAACTTAAAAATTATCTTCAAAACACTTCTTCAAAAGTAAGTTTTCCTTCTAATGCCTTGACATTCGGAGATTTACAAAATGAGTATAATAGCCTTTTGAAAAATTACCAAGAATCTGAAAGGTTGTTGGGAGATGCCATTTATCAACAAAGAAGACGAATTTTGGAGCAACAAATTACGGACTATAAAAAGATGATTGTCATCAACGAAAGACAAGTTGATTTGAACAATGAAGAATTTGGAAATGCGGAAATTAAATATCAAGCTGATAGAAAATTATACCAAGATAAAGTTTACGGAAAATTAGAATATTTGAACCTTGAAAATGCTTTTATTCAGAAGAAAAAAGAAAAAGAAACTTATGCTAAGTCATTGGTAGAGAATAGTTTAACACTCTCAGAAAGACAAAAACAATTATCAGAATTAGATTTTGAATTTGTCCAAAAAACAAGAACTTATCGTGATAATATTCTTCAATCAGTCCAAAATATTGATAATCTTTTAGCTAATTGGCAACAGAATTATGTGATTACTTCTCCCTCAGATGGTAAGTTGAGTTTCTTGAAAAATCTTGCAGAAAATCAGATGGTTCGCACTGGTGATACCTTATTTGCAGTTTTGCCTCAAAATCAGCCCATTGTGGCATTATCTATTGTTTCAGCTCAGAATTTTGGCAAGGTAAAAGTTGGTCAAAAAGTAATTATCAAATTGGTCAATTATCCTTTTGAAGAATACGGAAGTTTATCTGGAAATATCGAAGAAATTGAGCCTACGCCTACGGGAAGTCAATACCGAGTAAAGATAAAGTTAGAAAAAGGACTCATTACCAATTACGGAAAAAACCTCCCTTTTCAAACAGAAATGCAAGGTTCTTTGGAGATAATTACGGATGATATGAGGCTTTTGGAACGAACATTTTATGGACTTCGGAAAATGTTGAATCAGCGGTAAAAGTAGAATAGGTTTTACATTGCAACAATCTTTTCGCTTCATAAGAATGGTTATAGACAGGAATAATCACCGAGGATTTTC
>JAYUOX010000031.1:0-6534 GCA_043760595.1 Cytophagales bacterium | reverse complement strand
TTGCGGATGGATGCAACATCGTGTAATATATGAATGAGAAGAACAAAATACTGGTAAAAAGAGGGTAAGAAGCATTAAATGTTTCCACAAAGTTTTGGTAACTCCCAGAACTAAAACCTAACTGTTTTAATTTTGAAAATTTGTCTGCCCAAAGCGTAAATACCCTTCTCTCACCTCCCGTTATTCTTATTTTGGTAATTCCAGATAAAAACTCAAAAAGAAAACCTTGTATATCTCCCTGAGAGGTGGCAACTTGTCTATCGTATTTTAATTTTAATAATCCAATAGAAACCATGAAAGCCGCTGCAACCAATCCTAAACCTACACCAACCCAAGCTAATGATGAGTCATAATAGAATAAAAGTATCAAATTCACGAATGAAAATGCTCCACTCAAAACTGCTGTCATTAAAGTACCTGAAATAATTTGACGGATAGCATTGATACTCAAAACTCGATTGGTAAGGTCTCCCGTAGAATATTTTTTATAGAAAGTTACAGGTAGCCTAAGCATATGATCCATTACCCCAGCCTGTAAATTGATGCTGGATTTAGATTCAACCCTCAAATGTAGAACTCCTTGTGCCAATTGTAAACCTGCCGAAACTAATCCTATCATAATCATAATAGAAAAAACTTCTAAATGCAATGATTTATCAGCCGTTGGTATTACATCATCATACATCATTCCCGACAGCATTGGTACTAATAAACCAATCAAACTACCTACTAATGCGGCAAGCATTAATATTTTTGCATCTTTTTCTACTCCTTTGAGAGCAAAAGAAAATACTTTTTTAACAGAACTCATTTTGCCATCAAAGCCTGAAAGGAACATATATCCAATCGGTTCTAAGGTATCAGCAACTTCATAATTAATTACTGTTTCAGCACCCGTTGATAAGTCTTTTATGGTATAACTTTTAGAATCTTTTTGTAGTAAGGCTACGGGGGTTTTGTCCTTTTTGGTAAAAGCTAATAAATGTCCATTTTCTTCCTTCCACCAAGTGTCTCTTAAAATAATCTTACGGATTCTTATCTTTGAACTTTTGGCAATGGCGTATAATTGATTGGTGGTACTATTTTGGTACGAATCAATATGTTTGGGTTCGTCCAAATCAAATCCGATTTTATTTCCAATTAACTGACACGTTGCAAAAAGGACATTCGATTTATTTGAATTTTGTACAACCACGATGGGAGCTTCATTCCCCGCTACGATAGATTTTATCTTATCAATGGTGCTTTTTAGCCCCTGTTCTTCGATGATAAGTTTTTCTTGAAAATGATTACTTTCTTCGGATTTTTGGGTTTCAATAATTTTATTGAGTTGGGCATAAAAATACCCCTCCAATTTATTCAAGGATAGTAGGAAGTATATTTCATCTTCTACCAATACCTCTCTTGTACTCAATACTCGTATTTCTGTGTTATCAGCTATCGCTTTTATCCATAATTTGCTGGACACAGGGGCAACAAATTCAGGATACTTTTCATGGCTAATAGGAGTACTTTCAGAGAAAATCTCAATCTCGCCTTTGAGCAAATGAATCCAACTAATTCCGTTTGAAGGAAAAGCGATGGCATTCTTTTCTAAGGCTGTTATTTTATATTCATCAAGCCCTTTATAAACTCTCGGGCTATTCACAGTATTTACTACTGACGATGTTTTTAAAATCCACTTATTAATCATATTCTTCAAAAAGAAATGATCCATTTCAAGGAGATTGTTTTTGTCGATAGCTAATAACGTAGCTTCATTGGAAGAAACAATGAGCCTTGTATTCTCAGTATTTTCCTGAGTCAATAAGCTAAAAAAAATCTCTCCTTTTTGAGCGGTGTATAGATGTTTTAATGAATTTAGATAATCCCCGTTTTCGTCAATCTTAGTATAAAAAACATTTACCTCACCTGACAGTATCATCCAAAACCTATCTGTATCGTTCAGAATAAAGGGGTTTTCAACTCCAATATATATTTTTTCATTTACTGACATAAGAATAAAATTTATTTTGTTTCTTTAAGTAACTGTGAAACAGCAAGTTATAATTTTTTCTAAGTTTCTTTTACTGATATTTCGATGGTATTTTTCGGTAAATAGCGATGCTATTCCCCTCAAAATGCCATCAAACTATCAGTAAAATAATTCATACCAACCAATACAACTTATTATTTCACCGTTACTAATTGGGCATATACTCCGTGTTGCTTGATTAATTCCTGATGCGTTCCTCGCTCTACTATTTTGCCATATTCCATTACAATTATTTCATCGCAATCAATAATAGTACTTAGTCTATGAGCCACAATCAAACAGGTACAACCTCTTTTTTTGATGTTGTCCATTACTATCTTTTCGGCAGTTGGGTCTAAGGCACTGGTGGCTTCGTCCATAATCAAAATGGATGGATTGGTAGCCAATGCTCTGGCAATTTCTAAGCGTTGGCGTTGCCCACCACTAAAATTTCCACCGCCTTCCATCACGGTACTATCATAAGCGTCTTTCCTTACAGCGATGATGTCATGTATAGCCGCATCACGGGCGGATTGAATGATGTTTTTATCCGAAATGGTAGAATCCCAAAAAGAAATATTTTCTTTAATAGTGCCATTGAATATCAATACATCTTGGTCAATCACCGCCAAAGATTCTGTGATAATGTGTCTTGGGATTTCGTTTTTGGGTTTATTATCAAACAGCACTTCCCCCTTCCAAGGTGAGTATAATCCAGAAGCAACTTTTGCAACCGTTGATTTGCCACTACCCGAACCCCCAACCAAGGCAACTCTACTACCTGGTTTCAATTTTAAATTAAAATTCTCAATCAAGGCGGGCATTGTTGTGTTGTAGCCAAAGGTTACATCCTTCATCTCAAAATACCCTACCAATTTATTATTAATTGACTCATTATCAGAAATATCCGTTTTTTGATAATCTTCCCTGAATTGGTCATCAACTTCATAGTTCATTACGTCATCAATTCGCCCCATATCACTTTCTGTTTCGTGTAACATTGTACCCACAGAAATCAATTGATTAACGGGCGAGATGAAATTTCCCATCAAATAAGTGAATGCAACCAATGCTCCGAGAGTCATTTCTCCGTCCATGATTTTTAAGGCTCCCATTCCCAAAATTAAAGTAGTTGTGAGGGAAGTAAGTAATGGCGGTAAAGCATTAAGTCTAATCGTAAGCCACCCTAATTCTTGCTGTGAGTTCATCACTTTTGCTAAATATCCAATCCAATTAGCAAAGAAGTCATTTTCTCTTCCCGATGCTTTCAAGGTTTCAATCATGCTGATTCCCGAAGTGGTTGTTCCTAATAATTTTCCTGCTTCGTTACTCAATCGGCGATTTCCATCCTTTCTGGCACGTGATACATATTTGAGTACGACCACATTAAGCACCGCCATAAATATTCCTATCATCGTTAAAGAAATGTCGTAAGAAAACATCAGTAAAGCATAGAATATAACTACAATTACATTTAATGCTGAATTGGCGAGATTTCCACTCAATAATTTGGCTACCTTATCATTTAGAGAAACTCTATTACCAATTTCCCCGCTGTATCGCTGTGTAAAAAATGCAATTGGGAGGTGAAAAACGTGCCAAAGAAATTTACTTGAAGTAGCCAAAGCAAGTTTAGTCTCTAACTTGAGCAAATAATATTGCTGGAGATAAACCAAAACAGAATTAATCACTAAAAACCCTCCCATTATCAGCAATAAAGGCATTACAAACCCTGAATAACCATTTACCAAATATTTATCAATGAATATCTGAATAAAAGAAGGAACAACTAAGCCAGGAATTACCAAAAAGAGACTCACTAAAATAATGTAGAGAATACTCATTTTTGAATTAGAAATTCTTGCTGCCAAAGAAGCCATTAAACCTCTTTTCTCATTTCCTTTTTCAAAAGTTGCGGAGGGATTAAAGGTCAACACTACTCCTGTATAGGCTTCATCAAACTCTTGATGAGTAACATGATACCGTCCTTGGGCAGGGTCGCTTAGATATACTTTGTTTTTGGTAAATCCTTCTAAAACCAAAAAGTGATTAAAGTTCCAAAATATAATAGCTGGGGTTTGGATTTGCATTAACTTTTCAAGCGACTTTGCGTATCCTTTTGACTCTAACCCAAATTCTTTGGCAGCCTTGATGATATTGGTCGCTTTTAATCCATCTCTGGAAACACCACAAGCGATTCTAAGTTTTTCTAAGGGAACAAATTTTCCAAAATAACCTAAAATAATACTTAATGCCGCTGCACCACATTCTACGCTTTCCATCTGCAATACCGTAGGAACTGTAACTGGTCTTGCCTGTTTTTCGATAACAAATTTTGTATTATTTTCCATTTCTTATGAGGCAAATTATTAGTACAGATCGAAGAATTTCTTAAACGCAGGAACTACAATAGCGGCAGGGTTTTCTTGCTTAATTGTAATTTTACCCATACAGGAAGTTCCTTCTTTTATGGCAATTTCTGGACCTTTGGCGGAAGTCCATTTGAATCCACTAAATGAATCCGCATCTTTTTCAAATTCCACGTGTACTTCAAAAAGAGGTCCTGACGACAATAACCCTTTGGCTAACTGGTCGTTTTTAACCGAATTCATCATACCCTGTTGCGTAATGGGAAAATCTGAAATGTAAGTAACTTTTCCTTTGATGAATCCAAACTCTTGTGGTTGCACCGTAGAAGGTACCACAAAAGCCTCCATTCCTTTCTTTATTTTTTTCCCGTCTTGCGATGGAATATAAAGTACCCCTTTTAGTTTATTAGAAAGTTTATCTTCGTCTTGATTTTTTAATTTAAACAAAGGCGTACCAGCACCTACCACAACACCCGCATCGGTTAAAACCTCTACCACTTCACCGCTATATGAGCTACGTATATTGGACTGCGTTTCGTATCGTTCTGATATAAATTGTAGATTTCTTTCTGCTTCGGCAATTCGTTGATTTTGCAAAGTAATTTTTTGCTGTAAATCGTACCCAATATTAAGTTTTCGATTAGAAGTTTCTACCATTTGAGACTTTAACCTTTCAATCGTATTTTGTGAAGCATCAATTTGCTGTTTGGTATTGGCTACTTGTGATTTTACAATTAATCCTTTATTCAGCAAATTGTTTTCTGATTCTAATTGGTTATTTAAAAATGCTAATTTCTTTTTTTCTGACTCAATTTCGCCCAGAATACTCACTCTGTTTTGACTAATCAACTCTCCTTCTAATTGAGAACCTTGACTACCATAGGACATCAATTTACCCATTTCAAGTTTTCTATCAGCCAAAACTGCTTTTGCACTCTCTATTTGTTGGATGAGTTCAGGTTGTTGGATGGCAGCAATAATATCGCCCTCTTTCACCTTATCACCAATGGCAACTTTAAGTTTTACGAGCTGTCCGCTTGAAGTAGCAACAACTTCATGGACTTGACCGCCTAAAACAACGCCAACGGCATTAAGTTTTGTTTTTACTTTACCAAAAACCGCCCACGCAATTCCCGTACTTAGGGCTAATGAAACGGTTAAAAGAGCAATCCATGCTTTCGGACCAGTAACTTTTATTAATTGGTCTAATTTCTCGGGGGTCGAAAGTTTTTCTAATGCTGACTTTCTAAAAAATCCTGCTGCCATAGTTTTATGTTTTTAATTATCTGTGTTGGGAATTAGATAAAATACTTTTTGGTCAATTGAGAATCCTTTATTGTCTTGTGAGATTAACGTGCCTGTTTCATGTCTAAGATTTACAATGGCATTGGCAAATTGTTGGTAAGCCTGTAAATACTGTAATTCAGAAGACGTAAGGCGTTCTTGAAATAATATCAAACTTAAAATAGTAGTTAATCCCGTTTGAAATTTTGCTTGTTCGTTACTGAATGCCTCTTTGTAATTGTCAAAAGCCTGTTTTGCTTTTTCTAAAACAAGTACGCTGTTATTCAAATTGTTAAGGGAATTACTGATATTCAACTCAATATTTCTTTGTAAGTTCTCGTTAGCAACCTTCTGGTCGTTCAACGCAATATTAGTTTTGGCAAGATTTCCTTTTGCCAAGTTATTATTGACGGGAAAGGTAAAAGTCAGTCTTGCCCCAGCTCCCATATTTCTGCCTTGATTATTCATAAACGAAGAAAACGTTTCACCTATACCGTTACCCGTACTTGCGCTGCCGTGAAAAACAAATCCTGTCAAATCTAATTGAGGTTTTGTATTATTCTCCGCTAATTTATATTGCATTTGTAAGGCTTCGGATATTTTTCTTACCGCCTTCAAATCCGCTCTTTTTTCTTTTGCTATTTTGATAAAGGCATTTTTATCAAAATTATTCCTGTATTCTGAGGTAGCAATTGTAGGAAATTCGTTCATAGGAATATCCAGTAGTAAACTTTCTTCATTACTTAATCCTACTACTCTTCCCAAATTTAACCTTGCTTCGTACAAATTTTGTTCAGCCAAAATAGTTAATTTTTCCTGGTTAGCTAAATCTGCATTGATCTGAATCAAATCACCAGAAGGCTTTTT
>JAYUOX010000030.1:0-6537 GCA_043760595.1 Cytophagales bacterium | reverse complement strand
ATTATTCATACGGCAGCGTATCTTGTCAAGTAAAAAAAGGTTTTTTTCATACAGCTAAGATAATAGCAATGATGGCAAATTCCTTAAGTTGACAGCATGGGTATCGCATACGCCCCTACAAAATATGCAATTATTCCACCGTCAAATTCCAAGTTACATCCGTTTCAAAATCGGGTGTTCCTGCAAATACGCCTGTGTATTGCAACACGTGCTTGCCTTTTGGAATGGTCAATAATAAACAATGGCTACTACTGAGGGTATGGGCTTTTTTACCTGCATTATTACATTTTGGGTCTTGGTAGTCGGCAGGAATGGTGAGGTCGTAGGCTTTGGAAGTTGCCAAATATTTTTTCATATCAGGCACGATGTCCACACCATCCAATTTGGCAGTAACCGTTTTTACATTTTTCATGTAATCAGCCACAATTGGTCCTAAAAATGCTTCAATGGTTTGCCCTGTGGCAGGTTTGAAATCGGGGTCGCAAGGGTCATTGTCGAAGTACCAATACGTTACACCAATAATGGGTACAAACACTGGTTTTGTGCTTGGAATGGTTAAAGTTCTGGTGGATTTGCCGCCAAAATTGTAGGCTAAAATCGTTACATCGCTATGTGGCTGTAAGTTAGTGGCACTCAATTTTCCGTCTGTGTCGTTGGCAGCACTTTTGTCAGGAGCAATTCCTACGAGCCATTTGTCGGCTATTGCGGTGAGGTCTTCATAGCTTAAACCGTTCACTTTTTCGGTAAGGGCAAACACTTTGACAACCTCTGGAATGGTCTCTTCTTTTTTGCAGGAAGAAACAATCATGCAACCTAAGAAAATACTCAGAAGCAAGGAAAAGGATAATTTTTTCATGGGTACGTTTTTGTTTAGATTTAAGACTTTCAATATTTAAGTCAAATTTCCGAAAAACAGTAAACCATGTAAATCACATAAATTGATGATTTTTGGAGGTGGAGGTTTTAGGTGTTGGGGGTTAGGTTTTAGGCGAATTAGCTTGCCAAACTTGTACCCACCCCACCCAACCCTCCCCTCGAAGGGAGGGCTTTTGCTATCCTTTTTTAAAGCCCTCCCTTCAAGGGGAGGGTTGGGTGGGGTGAATCACCTCAACAACCTTATCGCTCGATAATATCCCCAATAAATTCCCACATCAATCAAATTCTCAGAAATGAATAAAACATACAGCACCAAATCACTGCCAGCGGCATAACTTACGTCTGTCAGAATGGTCGTCATTAAGCCCATGAAGGCAAAACAAAACATCGTTGCGGTGAACCAAAAATCAGGATTTTGCCTTAACCTATTCAAATTAGACTTGTTTTTGAACATCAACGTAAGATTCCAAACCGTGAAAATCAAGAAAAATGAACGGCTAATAATCAAACCCAACGTATTGACTTCTTTGAATTTATCTAAGTAAAAAGAATTGATAATATTGATACTGACAAAAACGAGAATGATAAAAATCACGCTCCATCTGACGTATTTATTTCGATGTTGTTCTCTCAAAAAAAGGGCTTTCAAGGTAAAATTCAACGGACTGACGATGTTGGAAAGGAACAGATTATTGACTACCAAAAGTGCAGTTACTGAGGAAACAATATCTGAAAAAGCATTGAAAACCAGATAGATAGCAAAAAAAAGATACTTCCCTTGCCACATTCGCTTAGTGGAAATGGCGAAAATAGTAAGGGAAATTTCAGTAATCGTAACGAGCCAACCTGATATTCGGTAGATGATTAGAGGAATGTTCATAAGTAGGCATTGGGATTTAGGGGTTAGGATTTTTAAATACAAACCGCTGAATACCAGTTATTTGTTCAAAATAAAAAATCGTTTAAATGTTAGCGGCTATTTACTTCAATCATCAAGAAAAAGGCGGTGGCGTTTTTTGAGAACCATGCGTAATTAACTCCTTTGCGGCAGCAATTATTTCAGGAGTGGGTTGTGGGACTTTCCACTCTTTGCGATGTCCATCAGAATCAATGATTAAATCCCTCACGGAACTTTCATCCAAACCTCCTGCGTTGACACGAAAAATGTTACTATTGAAAATTTCCCTACTTTTTGGGTCGTCATGCGTTGGGGTATTTTTATATAGAATTATCTCAACCGTTTTAGGTTTGTTTCTTTCAACACCAATCATAAAGCAAACACCATCAGGACCACTACTCATATTGATAAGTTGCTCGCCTAATGTTTTCAATTGTAATTTCGAGAGATAAATTCCCTCCATTTTAGGTTTCCCTATTTTAGTGATAGGGTTGATTCTACCCACGTTAGCTAATACTCTTTTTAGTGCTTCTGATGCTGCCATGATTTTATGGGTTTATTAGTGAAAATTAAAGATTTTTCATACGAAAAAACATACCAGTTTAACCAATTAATATCTGCAACATAATTGGAATATGTAAATAAAAAAATCGGTGAAAATCTGTTTAATCCGTGTCATCTGTGGTCTAATAAGCCACTCAAATCAAATGCAATTCAATAGCTTTCAAGATTGCCTCGGGGGCAGAATTTACGTGCAGTTTTTCATAAATATGCCTCACATGCGTACAAACGGTATTGAAACTGATAAAACATTTGTCCGCTATCAACTTATAACTCATGCCTTTAACCAAGCAATTCAAAATTTCACGTTCTCGGGTGGACAAATCTACGTAGGTGGGTTGTTGCTTCACAAACTGATTTTGAAACATCGTCAAAACCTTCGTTGCAATCATGGGCGAAAGGTGCGAACCGCCTAAATGTACTTCCTCAATTGCCTGTAAATATTCTTCGGGTTTACTACTTTTTAGGATATAGCCCGAAGCCCCCGCACAAATTGCCGCAAAGATTTTATCGTCTTCATCATAAACCGTTTGCATCAAGATCTTGGCATGAGTTTTCTGTTTTTTTAACAACATCATTGCCTCAATTCCTGAGAGATAAGGCATCTCAATATCCATCAAAATTACGTCTGGACTGGTTTCTTTGACAATTTTTACACTCTCACGGGCATCTGGAAACGCACCCGTGAGCCAGATGTTTTCGGAACTCGCCAAAAAAAGGGACAGGCTTTCTCTGAAATTTTTATTGTCCTCAAATAACAAAACCCTTATCATAGACGGTGATTATTTTTTGGTAAAATAGAGCAATATATTTCAAGCTAAAAATCACATATTTTAATGATTTATGCCATGAATGCACGAATAATTTTAAACCATTTATATTCGTGCATTCGTGGCATGAATATTTTAATGATTCTTTGTAAATAAAATCACCTCCACCTTTGTCCCAACACCAATTTCAGAAGTTATCTCCACTATTATTTCCCCACCTAATGCTCTAATTTTATAATTTTTAACACCATTTCCTTCATATTCTGTTTTAGTACAAAAACCTACTCCATTATCTTCAATGCTAATTTTTATACTATTTGCATCTTCATTAATCCGTAAAAAAACCTTGGTAGCAGAGGCGTGTTTTACGATATTATTGATGGATTCTTTGATGATATGATACAGATTTCTCCGTTGTTCGATGGATAATTCAAATTGCGATTGGGTCAGATTATTCTCAATCGTAAAGGCAATATCATTGGCAGAAAACAAGCTCGAAGCAAAACTTTTGATGCGTTCCAAGAGCTTATCGAAACTATCATAAGCGGGATTTAATGCCCAAATGGTGTCATTAATTAAGGTGGCGGATTCGGTAGAATTGTTAGCAATCCTTTCTAATAAATCCTTCACATTTTCATGGCTTCCATTTAATCGTTTTCTTAGCGATTCTACCAAAAACGTAATACTACTCAAATTTGCCCCTACTTCATCATGCAAATCTGCCGCAATGCGTTGCCTAATTTGCTCGGTTTTCATGCGTTGTCTTAAATCATAAAGAAACCAAAAATAGAAAATTGAACCTACAAATAAAGCAAAAAATAAACCCACAAAAAGCCAAAACCACCACTTCTCCCAGAAGTTTTCTTTGATAGTGAGAGGGATTAAATACTCTTTCACAATAACATTATTTAGCAACATTTTTCCATGGAATTGATAATTTCCTCCATCAAGATTTGTGTATCGGATTTGTGGAAAATTAGACTTTTGCCATTGATTTTCTAAGTTTTCAAGACGGTATTCGTAGGTATAATTTACTGGAAAATGAAAGACTATTTCATGATAATCAGCCGACAATTGAAGGGGTGAATTGGGGTTAATTGATACTTCTTGTCCGTCAATGCGTATAGATAGTTTTGATGGTTCAGGAAGTTGAGCCAATGTTGAAAACGATAATCCAAAAAAGATTAACAGTTTGATTTTCAAGGTAATACGATGAGTTAATGATAAGATTTTATGGTTTCAAATGTAGTTTTTTATTAGGATAAAACAAAAATAACCTGCGGTTTCTCGCAGGTTATTTACTTAACGGTAAGAAAAATTCTTACTGTGCAAACGCAATCAATCGCCAGCCCGTAAAGTCATAAATAAATATAGCTCCACCTCTGCCCGTAATCGTAACATCAGCTCCTGTATTCGTAAGAATTCTGTTATTTGTGATAGTAGAATTATCATTTTTCAACACAATAGAACCAGTTGAACCATTAGACAAGTACAAGACTGTTCCGAAAGTTGCGGCTGTGGTGGGGGCAGAAAAACCTTGGATAGTTGTCGTAACAATTGTGGAAGGTTCAATCGTTACGAAAGATTTGTCCTGTCTATCAAAAGGGTCATGACTGGTATTTGTCGATGGTTGAAAGAGTCGCTCTCTAAGCAATAAATCTTTTTGAATATGCACCGCTCCGCTAACATCCAATCTCACTTCTGGCGAAGTGTCCCCAATGCCCATATTTCCGACGCTATCAATGGTTACCCGGGGTGAGGCTTTGGTATTAAACTGTAACTTTTGGGTTAAATGATTATAATTAATAGATCCATCCGCATTGCCATCAGGACTTCCAAAAGCCACGCCTCCCGTAGCGGTATTTGGCGTAAGAATACTCAAATATCCTGTGCTACCGTTGGTTTCAAGTGTTCCAATTGTGCCAGTTCTGGGGAAAAAATTTCCTGCATCACCTACGAATGTATGGAGTAAACTGGATGGTGCGGCAGTCCCAATACCGATTCTACCGTTGGTCAAAATATTCAAACGGTCAAGATTATTCGTCCGTAGTCGCATATCGTTTGAGCCTGTGGCATTGAATTGAAATTGTCCGAAAATTGTTGTACTGAAAAAAAATAGATTGATGATAGTAAAAATTCGCTTTTTCATATTCGTTTGATTTTAAGTCATTTATGTATTTGTACAATATTGATTGGTATAATTTTTTCTTGTTTTAGCTAATAGCCAAAAGCCAATTGCCGAATCCTTTTTATGCTTGAAAATGTAATCTTTCATTAACTTTCTCTTTCCTTCGTCTCGAAACAGTAGCCCGTAAATTATTGGTCATTCGCATCGAAAGTCCTTCATTATCAATACTTTTCAAATGTTCGCAATTGATGATAAATCCCCGATGGGTTCTTAGAAAATCATGATTTTTCAAGATTATTTCAAATAATTTTAGGGTTCGGGGGACTAAGATTCTGCGATTATTTTGAAGGTGGATGAGCGTATAATTAACGACACCTTCAAGCATGACAATTTCTTGGAGTGGAATGTACTTTCGGGTTCGAGGAAAATGGATTTTTCCCCGAACAATTTCACAAAAATGTAGCATGAGATTTTTCATGGATTTAATTATTTGAGGTAAGTTTAGAGCCATATTCACAACCCTAATTTGATACCACAAACTTATACCATAAAGAAAAATCAAAAAACTACTAATGTTAGTAGGTAAGGGATGAAGTGTTTAAGTTGATAAAACTAAATTCATATTTTAACAACTTAACCCTTTGAAAATCAACAACTTCTCAAACTAAGTGCTTTCTAACGGCTTGTGAGATGGCTTCGGTGGCTGAATTGACGTGAAGTTTTCGGTAAATATTTTTGAGGTGAAAATTGACCGTTGAGTAGCTAACCTTACACTCAGCGGCAATCATTTTATAGCTCATTCCTTTCACCAAACAACCCAAAACTCGTTGTTCAGTGCTTGATAATGCTTGGAAAGTTTCTTGTTTTTTGTTTTGTTCAGTAAACATCGTCATCACTTTACGGGCAATGGCTGGCGACATTGAAGAACCGCCTTGATGGACTTCAATAATGGCATCTACGTATTTTTCAGGACTGGAATCTTTGAGAATATAACCACTTGCTCCCGCACAAATAGCGGCAAATATGCGAGCATTATCTTCAAAAATAGTTTGAATAAGTACCTGAATATCAGGACTTTGAGCCTTTATTTTCTCCAAAGCCTCAATCCCTGAAATCCCAGGCATTTGAATATCCATCAATACGACATCGGGTTTGTCTTTTTTGATAATTCGTAGTACTTCGTTGGCATTTGGGTACGCCCCTACCAAGAATAATTCTTCCGAAAGCCTGATGGTCTCAGAAAGAAATTCCCGAATTTCATGATTATCTTCAAAGATGGATACTCGTATCATTGGTGGTTTTGG
>JAYUOX010000029.1:0-20113 GCA_043760595.1 Cytophagales bacterium | reverse complement strand
GCCAAGTAACTTTTGAGTTGGCTGGAACTGTTCCAGAATACGTTACTTGTGTTAATAAATTGACCGTATTTTTTGGACAAATATTATTTTTAACAATTGGCGTTAATGCCGTAACCGTAACTACATAATTCGCCACTGCACATTTTGGCGTTGGTGTCGAACTATCACAAACCTTAATACAGAACGAATAAGTCCCTGACATTGAAGGAGTTGTGTATGAGTATGCTCCCGAAGTTGAGTTTACCGTTAAGTTACTACTCGCTGGCAAAGCCGTTGCTCCCGAAGGCGTAACGCACTCAGGCGTATTAGTAACATTAGTATAAGTAATTGCTCCTGTTGCTCCCGTTGGCACTAAATCCGTTGGGGCATCGCCTGATTTTGGAACATTTGGTAAACCTGTTTGTGGCGTTGGCTGAGTGATTGCCAAAGGTGTTGAATTACAAACAGTTATTGTTACCGTTAATGCCGTTGAGGTTCCGCCGTAGCAATTATTGATTGGGTCAAAATACGCTACATAATATGACCCCGAAGAACCCACCATTGCAGGATTCGTCACTCGGTTTGAAGCCATTGCGGGTGTGCCTGTATGCCACGAGACAAAAGTCCCTGCGGGTTTTAAGGTACTATCAACTTTGGTCATTAAATTGACCGTGGTTGATGGACAAATATTTGTCAAAGTAAATACTGAAGGAGGACAGATATTGATGGTAACAGTTGCCGCTACTGATGTTGAACCATAACAATTATTGATAGGGTCAAAATAAGCTACATAATATGCCCCCGAAGACCCCACCATTGAAGGATTAGCTACTCGGTTTGAAGCCGTTGCGGGTGTTCCTGTATGCCAAGATACTAACGTTCCAACGGGCTTTAAGGTACTATCAACTTTGGTCATTAAATTGACAAAATTGAGAGGACATACATTGGTATAGTTTCCTGGAATACACGAATTTATTGTAACCGCAAAAGGTCCAATAGCTCCACCGTAATACATTGCTACTCCGTCATAATAGGTCGCATAATACGTCCCTGCCACAACTGAGATAGGATTTGCTACTCGATTGAGAGCCGTCGTTGGCGTGCCTGTATGCCAAGTTACGATTGCTCCAATGGGTTTTGTGGTGCTATCAATTTTGGTCATTAAATTGACCGTAGTAGCAGGACAAATATTGGAGGTACTCTGTGCAGAAATTTCATAAATTGAAATAAAAGAACACAAAAACGCCATCAGTAAAGTGTAGAATCCTCCTTGAAAGAACCTTGAATTTACACCCACAGACGAGTTGTCCTGAATTTCTGAAACATCAGATTTCCAAGAATCAAACGCAGTCTTAGCGTTAAGAAATGAGCAAAGTAGCGGCTTTCCCATAAAATTTTATATATTTTTATTTATTTAATTCTCTCCAAAGCAGGTTCAGTAGAGCCTTTTCTGAAATTTAGACAATCTATTTACTCGACATCATACTTTTTTTGTATGCAGCCGTAATCAATATTTACAGTAATTTTTATGATTCTATTTTGATAAAGAAACAGAAAATTAATTACCATAAAAGCAATCAAAAGAACTTTTTTGGACAGTATCCATTTGTGAGTAACTGATTAATTATCAGATAATTAACCAATTACTCTTGCAATATTTTGCTTTATTCAAAAATTCATATGCAAGATTATGGAAGTCGTCCTTTTGAAGGACGACTTCCATCTCTAATAAATAAATACTGAATTAATTACTATTAAAATGTAATTGTAATTAATTCACCCCAGGAATCGCTGAACCTATCGTACAACCCGCTCCCGTTACTTGAACTAAATATACTTTCACCGAACAAATTGGCGTTGGCGAAGTTGAATCACAAACTTTCACACAGAAATAATAATTGCCTGGTGTTGCTGGTGTTGTATAACTGTAAGCACCTGTTGGTGTGATAGTTACGCCTGGCATTGCCGTAGAACCCGAAGGCATCACACAAGCTGGATCACCCGTTCCTGACGAATACGTGTATGGTCCTACACCGCCTGATGGTACTAAATCTGTAGCTGCGTTTCCTGTTCTGGCTGCATTTGGCGTTGAAGTCAAAGCACTTGTAGGAGGTGTTGCTAAGGTCAAACCTGCCGTGGCTGCTGTTACCGTGATTGGGTAAACTTTCACCGAGCAAATCGCTGGAGTTGAAGCATCACAAACCTTTACACAGAAATAGTAATTACCTGGTGTTGAAGGAGTTGTGTATGAATATGCACCCGTTGTAGCATCAATCGTAATTGGTGTAATTTTAGTTGCACCTGCCGATGGAGCTACACAAGCTGCGTCGTTTGAACCGTCCGTATAAGCATAAGGGGCTGTTCCGCCCGTTGGAGCTAATTCTGTTGCAGCATTACCTGTTTTTGCTGAACCTGCTGGACTGGTCAAAGCTGGTGCTGGAGGTGTTGCTAAGGTCAAAGGTGATGCACAATCGGCAGCTACTTTGCTCACTACTGCTCCATAAACCTTGGTAGTTCCTAAACTAATACCCACTAATTGTCCTTGGCTATACTTGATGGCATCAAATGGTTTGGTTGTTACAAATCCTACACGTCTTCTTGATGAGGTTGCAATACCTGTTCCTCCAATAATATCTGCTAATAAACCATTCGCAGATTTAGATTCTTGAACAGCTCCATCCAAATAAGTTGTTACATAAGTTCCTCCGATTAAATCAATAGTTAGTGCGGTTTCGTTCAAAATATCAAAACCCGCAAAAGAACCGATAGGATAGGTTGCTTTATTATCAGTTACGGTCATAGAAACCCAACAGTTTACACCACTTGATGCAATAGTTGCAAAGTCCGTAGTATCTGCCGTGATAACTCTCTCAGGATTTAATAATTGGTTTGTACAAACCCCTACGCCCAAGAAAGCATCATTTGCATCACTTGCTAATGTTACTGGATAACCTACATTACCGTTCATGGCTCCTGGTAAATTTAACTTAGCAACTACAGGTTTTGGAATTGGATCAGTTGAACAAGCCAATACTGGACCATCGCACAATTTCATTAATGTTACTCCGTATATACGAGTAGCTACTAATGTTGCTGGCGTGATTACCGTAAATTCTTCGTATTTAACTTCATCAAAATCCTTAGTAGTTACAAAACCAAATTGCTGTCTTCCACCTGTCAAAACTGTGGCAGTAATTATGCCTCCTTTTGATTTCCTTTCTTGTTCAACCCCTGCTTTATAAGTAACGATTGACTGTATGTCTCCGATAGATGCCGTAATCAATGAGGTATTTTCAAGTTCAACAGCCACATAAGTACCTGCTGGTTGAAGCGTTCCAGAAGCATCTTTTACACCCACGTATCTCAAACAACCCAATGATTGAACCATCGTCAATAAAGCAAAATCGTTAGGGTCGGCTGATGTTAAAGCATCTTCACCCGTTACAGAACCCAGACATCCTATCACAACGCCATAAGGCACCATGTATGAATACGTAGTTAATGGGTAATTTGGCTTAATCCATCTTGTTGGCTCATTACAAACCAACGCTGGACCAGGACAAACTTTTTCTACAAGTCCTCGGTAAACTCGTGTTACACCTGTACTCACCCCCACTACACCAACTCTGGTATATCTGATTTCGTCAAATGGTTTTAACGGATCAGTTTTGAAACCGATGATTCTTTTTCTACCCGTGATGAATGAAGTAGCAATTAAATTTGCAGTTGTACTTTGCTCTTGTTGAACACCGTCTAAATAGGTTGTAACAGTTCCTAAATCGGCTACACTAATTGAAATAAGTCCGTAAGCGGCTGTTTCAAAACCTGCAAAACTACCCCCTGGATAGACATCTCCTATTCTGTTGTTTTTTACACCTACCCACGAAAAACATCCTACTTGTATACCCTCAATAAAACTTGCATAATCGGAAGTATCAGCACTTACCAATGCTCCTTGTCCTATTAACGAAGATATACAACCACCCGCTTGTCCACTGTACTCACTAACAGGGGAAACGGGAAACGTCAGGTCGGTAGCTATGTTACAATCCAAAGCTGCTCCCGTACATCTTACATCAACAAAGGCACTGTAAACCAGCGTAACGTGTTCATTATTAGAAAACGGAACATCAATTTTTGAGTAACTCAATTTCATTTCATCAAAAGCCTTTGAAGCAACAAAACCGATTTTCTGACGACCAGTAGAGGTCGGTGTACCATAAGCCACCAATGATTGGTCTGAACTGGCTAATATCAAGACGTTGAAAACGCCCGAAACTTCTTGCTGACTACCGTTTAAATACGTAGTAACTTTCAAACCTCCAAATGGATTTGCAACCGTAAAATCAATGTTTTCAACATCAAAACCTGCAAAACTACCTGGCTGATATTTCAGGGCAGCGGTGGTTGCGGCGGTGTTTTTTACGATAATTGACGATGTTCCCGTACCCATACTCAACGTGGTAAAGTCAGTGGTTGAGGCTGAAATAATGTTGGCAGGGTTGGTTGTCGAATTGACAAAAATAGTTGCCTCTGCTGTGGCAGTAATCCCAGCTCCACCCAAAGGCGTTTGAGTATTACAGGTTTGTGCCATGACTCGCTCTGAGCCTGAGTAAATTAATAAACCCGCAAGTACAAGACCTTTCCAGAATCGAGACTTCGTGGATGAAAAAAGTGACGGCTTTTTCATAAGTGATAAATTGTTATAATTAAGCCTCCCACCCCAAAGGAAGCAATTTGAGAAATTATATATTTTCCTTTGGGGAAAGGATTTGTTTTTATTCTTAATTCTTAAAACTTGGCATTTGCGAAGTAATTACACAACTCGGTGCGGTAACAACAACCTGATAAGTTCCAATTTTACAAACTGGTGTCGGTGAGGTACTATCACAAACTTTTATACAGAAATAATAAGTCCCTGCCATTGCGGGCGTTGTGTATGAATATGCTCCTGTTGTAGCATTTACCATTAAATTACTACTTGCTGGTAAAGTCTGAGTTCCAGAAGATTAAACACACAATGGGTCTGTACTCCCGTTTGAATAAGTAATTGCTCCCGTTCCTCCTGTTGGCACTAAATCCGTTGGAGCTGTGCCTGATTTTGGGGTATTTACTAAGCCTATTTGTTGGGTTGGTTGCGTAATAGTCAAAGGACTTGCTGTTGCCGTTACCGTTACTTGATAAATTGCCATTTTACATTCGGGCGTTGGCGTTGATGAATCACAAACTTTTACACAGAAATAATATGTTCCCGCCGCAGATGGGGTTGTGTATGAATACGCTCCCGTAGTGGCATTTATCGTTAAATTACTACTCGCTGGCAATGGCTGAGTTCCTGATGGTTGTACACACAAAGCATCTCCGCTTCCGTTTGAATAAGTAATTGTTCCTGTGCCATTTGTAGGTATTAAATCCGTTGGGGCTACACCTGATTTTGGCGTATTTACCAATCCTGTTTGTGGTATCGGCTGTGTAATAGTCAATGGATTTGCACAAGTATTTATCGTAACCGTTACGGGTTCCATCGTTGGACTATAACAGTTATTTGATGCGTCTTCAAAGGCAGCATAATAAGAACCTGCACCCACTGTTGCTGCATTTGGCACCTTGTTAAGTGCTGTTGCAGGTGTGGCAGTGTGCCAAGTGAGCGTCGTTCCCACAGGCGGTGAGCCAGCCAATGCTCCTGCCGTTAATAAATTTACGGTATTGGCAGGACAGGTATTGTTAAGGCTAATCGGAGTTGTCAATAAGAATACATAATTAGATTCCGTTGAAACAACACACGAACCATTATTATATTTTAACTGATATTGTCCCCCTGAGCTGGTGGTATAGTTTGAGGTTGTTGCACTTGCAATAGCCGTGGCAACATTATACCATTGATAATTAGTACCCGCACCGTTGTTTGTCAGACCATTCAGCGTTACGTTAGTTCCTGCGTTGGCAAGTACAAACGTGATACTACGGTCAGAGGTACAAGCGGTAGCACCATCAGTATAGGTGGCATAATAACTACCCACTGCACTTGTTGAGTAAGTAGTGGCAGTTTGCCCTGCCATCACAGCACCGTCTTTATACCATACCACACTGGTTGCAGTAGCTGGTACGCTCAATGTTACAGGTCCTGTGCCACTGTAAGTTTGGGCATTTGATGTCAAAGCCACAAACAGCATTAAGGTTATTATGATAAAATATTTTTTCATTGTATTAAAAATTAATGGTCTGCAAAACGTCAATTACTGAGGCTATTGGGGCTTCAATATTTCCGTCTTTATCTAATAAAAACATGGTTGGTATTCCTATAATTGACAATTTGTACATTTTTATTTTATCTATTTCTTAGAAAATACTTTTTTATCTTTGTACTTATTTTTTATTTAAAAACGGTTTACGGACATGGCAAAATTTCATCAGTTACGCTCAGAAAAGGTTATTACAACTTTTGGCATACAATCAACAAAGAAATGTCAAACGTTAGATACATTACTTTCGGGTGCATCAACTCCCCCACTTACTACATTAGAAGTAGGGATTCTTGACATGGCTCTCGACAGATTCGAACAAATAGCGGACGGTTGGAACGAAGAAGAACTAAAAATGCACTTTATCAGTCCAATTTTCAGCGTTGCCAATACCAACATTCCTAATGTCTGCAAAACTTTTTTTGAACGCCCTTTGTCTGGTGTCATCGGCAACTACGAATTAAATGTTGTTACCGATTGTATGATTGCTTCCTTTGACGGTGCTGGCTTACCAGTTACCCCTTATTTCTTTTTACAAGAGTTTAAACAATCTCAGCGTTTTGGCAAAACCGACCCACAAGGTCAAATGCTCGTGGCGATGTTACTTGCTCAACAAATTAACCAAAATAGCAAGCAAAACGCAGACAGACCATTATATGGCTGTTACGTTATAGAACGAAATTGGTTTTTCACGACCCTGATTGGTAGTACTTATTGCGTTAGCCAACAGTATAATTCTACCAAAAAGGAAGACCTCCTCCAAATCATCTTTATCCTTCGTAAACTCAAAGAACTGATAGTGGCATAAGGAGCATTAATTACCCCTTATGCTTTTTTCTTATTTATCAATCACACAACGGACAGATTGTCCAAAATTACTTGTCCTACATACAACCAACTGAGCACCACTTCTCTGAAATGTAAGTGAGAAGCTTGCACGATATCCAGATACTTCATAATATGTTGAGCTATGGTAGTCCGCTCCAATACCTATATTTTGCAATCCTGCTCTATCTCTAAATCCAGTCATTTGTAAATAAAGTAGGGGACCACATTGAAATCCATCTGTTGGAGGGGCAGCAGCAGGAGGAAAATTGGCATAATCCCAAGATACTGGGTTCGCTGTTAGCTCACTCGCTAAGGTGCCCTGTGTTGTTACTAGCTGTGCCCACTTTGTAAGTTCCTGCCACCGTACCACAACTTGGCGTGGGTACAGGCACTGGCGTTGATGCACTACCCGTGAGGGTGGCGTTTGGGCAAGTTGGGCAACTTGTGCCAAGATTTACGGAAGTTTGAGCATTACCCAAAAATCCAAAGAACATAAATATTCCCAAACACAAAATGGCTCGCATTTGCTTGTGTATGAGGACATTACGCCGAAATATAACATCGGTGAGTGTTGTTTTTGATAGTGGAAAAAGTAGCGGCTTTTTCATAAATATTTAAAAATTTATGCCCTCCTCCCCAAGAGTGCTATTTTGTGGTTAATACCTCCTTTGGGGAAAAAAGGAACTTTGTAATTGTATTTTTTTACTTAACTGAAAGAACGTCTTTGGATAAATGTTTATCCTTTGTGGTACTTTGCCTCAAACAAAATACCTTTTCACTTTGTGTATTTTAAAATCTCATTATTTGATAATTCAGTAACCGTCTAAAAATTTACTAACTTTGTTAGGCACAAATAATTAATTCTTACTCTCGTTGGAATTTTCTCTAACAACCTGTCCGTAAGTAATTTATCTGTTCATTATCAAGTTTGGTTCGTTACTATCGCTCAAGAGATACAGAAAATTCTTTTATTTTGTACCTTTGCAAAAATTATTTAAACTATGGAATCAGTAATAAAATTTCAAAATAACTTAGGCTTATTAGCCGATACTTTTAGTATAAACGTTGTAACCGAGTCCGAACAACTTTCAATGTGGATATCGGCTTCATTCCAACTTGACAATATCGAACAAGCAAATTTTGACTATCTCTATCATCAAGTAAAAATTGATGGTAAATACTGGAATGAAGAGGAATTAAAAATTCGCTTCATTGGTGGCTTGTTTGCTATTGCTCGAATCGATATTGACGACAAAATCAAAGTATTTTATGAACGCCCTCTCTCTTCAACCATTCAAAACATTAACCTTTCAGTAATTACGGACTGTTTAGTTGCGACTCCTTTAAAATTTAATACTCCCAAAAAACCTTATTTTTTTCTCCAAGAATATAAAAAAGGCAGAGGAGAAACCAAAGACCCAGAAGCACAAATGTTAATGGCAATGCTCATAGCTCAGGAAAAAAACCAAGATAATTTACCGCTTTACGGTAGCTACGTTATTGGTAGTAATTGCTATTTCACTACTTTGGTCGGTAAAGATTATTGCAGCAGTCGATTATATGATGCTTCTAATAAACAAGACCTCCTCCAAATCGTTTTCATCCTCCGTAAACTCAAAGATTTGATTGTCAATCGTTAAGTTCTTCTTCCAAAAATATCCTTTTGTGTGGTTCAATATTCTATCAAATATTGAACCACTTTTAAGTTATTTCTTAATTCTTCAAAACTGGAATTGCTGAACCTGTTGCACAATTACTACCCACTGTAACCTTATATGTTGCCATGCTACACGTTGGCGTAGGCGTTGCGGTATCACAAACCTTCACACAGAAATAATACGTTCCTGCTGTTGATGGCGTTGTGTATGAATACGTACCCGTTGCACTGTTTATCGTCAAGTTACTTGCTGGTGGTAATAAAGTAGCTCCCGATGGTGCTGTACAAGCTGGGTCTGTATTTCCGTTTGAAAATACGTACGTTCCTGTGCCTCCCGTTGGGGCTAATTCCAAATCAAAGTTTCCTGATTTTGGTTGATTCACGAGACCTGTTTGAGATACTGTTCCTCCATTCACACTGCCACCTGTGAAAGTCAAAGACCCTGAATTACAAGTGGTTATCGTAACCGTTACTCCCGTTGTTGTAGTTGGACTGTAACACGAGTTTGTAACATCAAAACAAGCTGGATAATACGTTCCCGCCGTTGAAACTGGATTTGTTACCTTATTCGCTGCACTCAATCCCGTGGCAACATTATGCCATTCCAAAGTTGAACCTACTGGACAAGTGCTTGTTACCAAAGTATTCAAGTCAGTTGTTGTGGCTGGACATACGTTTGATTTTGTAGTTGCACTCAATGTTGGGGCGGTTGTTCCTGTATTGCAAGCTCCAATTAATGTATTGGCTGGGGCTGAATTGTAAGGAATATCACGGTAAGCTGAACTTGGGTCTGGCGTAACGGATGCTACGTTCTGACCTGTTTGCCCACTCGTGAAAGTGCTTGTATTGGCATCCACCGTAACTGTCAAACTTCCATTAGCTGGGATTGATAAGTTTCTTAATGTCAAACTTGATTCTCCTCCATAAACGGCTGGCGTAATAATTGCCGAACCTACGCCCGTCAATGTTCCTGCCACATATTTGAATGGTCCACCTGCGGTTGAAGCTGGTAAATTATCTTGGAATGTTGTCAAAATTGCCGTAGCATTTGGATTCGTGATCACGTAGGTATATTTCACCACTTCATTCTGTGCGGCAGTGGCTTTATCAACTGATTTTACAATCGTTAAATTTGCCAAAGGTCTATTCGCTGTCAAAGTTACTGGTGTTGGATTCGATGCTCCCGTTTGATTTGGGTCGTCTGACAAGTAACTATTTGTCCCTACCGTAAAGTCCGCTTGATTATCATAACTCCCTGTCGCTGAACCTTTTGCATCTACATAAATATACGATGTTCCAGGAGGGACAACTACGCCAGTCATGTTCAGAGAAGAACCTCCACCGTAGGCATTTACGCTCGTAGAAACCAATGACGTAGCCAAGGTGCTATCCACAAAAGTTAATCCCGAAGGCAAACCGTCTAAGATATTGATGGTTTTGCTGGCACAATCTAAGTTGGTAACGGTAAATTTATACGTAAAGGCTTCATCCACTTTCTGACTTGTGCCGCCCATTACTTGCTTTGACATATAAACATTGTCTGCCAAAGGTGCTTCTGGAACGAAAGGTTTACACGTAATATCAATGTTTCTGATACGAATATCTTGGTACGATTTGAAAGCCCAACCGTTGTCTTTGGTATATTCGATAATAATTTCGTCCACCGCAGAATTGAAATTCACGAAAGCCTTTCCGTAGGCTGAAATATCCCAAGCTCCCGTAGTTGCTGAAATTCTTGCCCCCGTTCCTGATGTGGTAGAAGTTAATTTTGTGGTGGTTGGGAAAGTAATTTTTGGATTTACCTGTACGCCTCCTAATTTACCATAGACATTCACTACGTCTTTTCCGAAGTATTCATCAATATCAAAAATCTCGAAAGATGCTTTGTTTGCCGCTTTGTCCATCACAATTTTTGTCGTGATTTTGTTGCTTGAACCACTCGCATCATAACGTGGAATGAAAATATGATTCCACCAAAATTGTCCTACTGGATAAACCGTAGGGGCATAAATTGAGCCACTTGGGTCGGTGATTGTTACTGTAAATTGCGTATCACCAATCGTTGAAGTTCTTGAAGTCTGACCCCAATTCCAATACGAAGGAAAAGTATTCCACTCATAAGTTTTATCACCCGAACAAGCGTTGGCTGGTGGGGTTGCGGTTGTTCCTGCAAAACGTAAATATTGTGTTCCCGTGAAATCGTAATTTGTTTCATAATTCACACCATTTTTTACCATCAAAACATTACTGAATGAAGTAAAGGCAGCATCCGAAGAAACTTGCATATACACAGGATTCACCGCACTGAAATTATACGAACTCAAATCAACGCTCAATTTTGTTGATTCAACCGAATCAGTTTCCATTGATTTCCAGATTCTTGCTGTGTAGTTATCAACCGTTTCAGGAGGCGTACAAGCACCACCTGCGGTTACAGATGTGAATGTTCCCAATGCCAAACCGTTATCACCAATGATTAAGAATCTTTTATCTTTATCAATTGCTCCCAAATTAGCGGCATTAGTTGCCATGATTTGATTGTCAATACCCAACGTAATCAAACCTTCCGCATTGGTTGATTTTGATTGTTTTTGATTTAATTTCTGACAATCATCACGACCAATACCAAAGACATTATTTCCGTAAGTGCTTACATCATAGACCGTTGTACCCGCTCCCGACAAATAATTTTGGGCGAGCGTAGCACCGTATTTAATTCCTAAATAAGATTGTATTTTTTGAACTTCGACATCTGATAATGATGATTTATACCAAATTACTTCTTGAATATCCCCTGGAAAAGCTCCAACGTTTACGAATGTACCATAACCAACCGTGAGAATATCTCCCCAAAGTCCACCATTCGCTGTGATGGCAGCCGTTGAAAATGCTCCGTTCAAACCAATTTTTGAAACCGTACCCGTTGTTTTGGCAGATATAATTGAACTTTGATTGGGAGTAACCGTTAAACTTGGAGCAATAACATTTTGAGTACTTATCCAGAAACGATAATAAGCGGGCTTCCCTGCGTTTAAACTTAAACTTGGTTCAGCACTAAAATTATCGTCATTATCGATACCCATAATTCTACCAGTTCCTGCACTACTCGCTTTCACGGCAGCAATCATGGTTACTTCCGATGCCTGAAAAGCACCTTGCGGAGCCAATGAACTATTCAAATCTTTAAAGAAATTTGTTGCTGAAAAATTGCTGAAATATGGCTGAAAATTATGGGCAGCATCTCCCACTTGGAGTGGCATTGTTCCCACTACTTCCACGTCATTGGCATTAGGAGAATTATCCATCCAAGACGTTCCAGCACCTTTATCATCAGCTTTCAACCAAAGATTTAACCCCGTTGTTACACACCCTGGGGCAGTAATGGTTGTTCCGAAAGAGAAGAAGTGTCCATCAGTTAAATCAACATCGGCATAAAAACCTCCGCTGCCGTCTGACTGCAAAGCAATTTCTTGCGTACCCGCTCCGAAAGCGGCTGAACTACTGACTAATAATCTTTCAGCATTGGTTGGAATACTGATACGAACCGTTTTAACTGTTCCCGTTTCTTGCACTTTCCAAATACGATTCATTCGGAAGAAAGGGGATGATGGTGTAAAAGTTGTTGGGGCGTAAGCATTGGCGTATTCATTTGTCAAGCCATTATCACCAATAATTTCAAAAGATTTATCTGCCGTAAAAGCACTTGTATTATCTGCGTTTGTGGCAACAATAATGGCGTTATTACCAATCGTTACAAAACCATTTGTTTCAACTGAATTTGATTGTTTTTGGATTAATTCCTGACAATCATCACGACCAATACCGAAGATATTTTTATTGTAAGAAGTAACATCATAAACGATTGTTCCCGCCCCCGATAAGTAGTTGTGAGTCAAGGTGATACCGTATTTTATTCCAAAATAAGAATCAACTTTATTTCTATCAGCATCAGAAAGGGCAACGTTATAGTAAGCCATTTCTGGAACACGTCCCTTCATACCAAAAACACTGCCACCAATTTGCATATTGGCGTTGATGTTTCCAGTAATATTATCAGAGAAGGTAACTGTATTTCCATTAAAACTAACATCTTTGTTGTTGCTGGGCGTGATACCAATGAGACCACTAATATTATTAATACGAGCACCATAAAGACCCACCTCCCCGAAACTAATTGGATAGGCAGTGTTAAACCTGTTGATAGTTGACCCTTTCGATAGCCAATGATGAACGGGAACGTGAACTCCCGCATTCAAAACTGTACCCACTGCATAATCATGCGTAGTTCCACCTCCTGGCAATGCTCCAAATCTGAAAGCATGATTATAGGTTGGATCAATGTTTGCGTCCTTTTGGGCAAGTACAAATGTGGTATTTAGCTTTCCCAAAACCACAGGATCAACAACGCCCGTTAAGTGAGCATCGGCAGGAAATAACACATAAGGGTTAAAATTACTTTTTGCATCACCAAGTGAAGACGTAATTGTTCCTAAGTTGTTCTTACTCAACGTTGTACCCGAATTTCTATCCGTCCATCCCGTAACATTGGAAGCTCCACCTACCACCGAAAATCCTGCATCAAACCAATATTGTAAACCACCCGCCACGCAACCTGGGGCTCCCACTGATTTTCCAAAAGTGAAAAATTTAGCGGTTGTATTATTCAAATCGACCTCCACATATTGCCCTCCGCTTCCATCAGCCGTAAAAGTTAATTCTTGCGTACTTGCTCCTGGGGTAAAAGTGGCTGAATTACTGACTAATAATCGGTCTGCACCCGTTGGTACTGTGATACGAACCGTTCCGACAGTTCCCGTTTCTTGTACTTGCCAAATACGGCTCATGCGGTAAAAAGCAGTGGTAGGTGTGAAAGTTGATGGAGCATAAGTTACGCCAAAACTATTACTCAAACCATTATCTCCCACTATTTCAAAATCACCATTAGTTAATGTTCCAGTATTATTGGCATTGGATGTTGTCAATGCTCCCGTACTCAATGTTGCGTAAGCACCAGCATCATAAGATTTTGATTGTTTTTGGTATAAACCCTGGGCATCGTCCCGAGCAATACCGAATATGTTTTTATTGTAAGTAGCTACATTATAGACAGTTGACCCCGTCGCATCCAAATAATTGTGCGACAGCGTAATGCCATATTTTATACCTAAATAAGATTGAATTTTCTGAATATCAGTGGTGTTCATGGTTCCTCCGCCCGCTTTTTTGTAGATAATTACTTCTGCAATTTCTCCAAAAAAACTTTCACTAAAACCTCCACCATTGGCAATATCAGTACCTACCGACATCAATGTACTATTGAAAGTATAGGTATTGCTTCCAGTAATATTTCCAGAAGTACCATTCCAATGAACGGTCTTTTGAGAACCATCTTTGGGTAGAATATAAGAAGTAACGCCATAGTTCAATCCAAGGGCAGTTGTAGGATAATTATTTCCAGCTAACCATACCGAAGGCTTATTGGCAAGACCGCCATTATACCATTGCACGTGCGTGGCATCACGACCAAAACCATAGATTGACCGCCAACCATTGTCTTTCACCTTCGACATCGCAAAAACGTGAACGGCATCAGTTCCCGAAGCAAAAGAAGGTACTTGCATACCGTCCAAGCCATCAAAATATACGGCTGGATTGAAATTGAAGATATTATCTTTGTAAAGAGGTTGATAAACCGTTCCGTTGGGTTGGCTGTGCGTGCGACTATTACCCGATTGGTCATTCCAAGTGGCAATAGTGCTTCCATCAGTAGTTGTACTGGTTCCTGCGTTGGCTTTCAACCAAACAGATGCCCCCGTAACACCCCCTGGGGCTTGGGCAAAACTATTCGCAACCATTCCTAACAGAAAGAAAGGAAGCAATGAGAGGCGTTGAAAATTCTCAACGAGCCAAGTTTTTGGAAATGGAAAAAGTAGCGGCTTTTTCATATAATTCTATTTATTTATGTATTAAAATATTTGGTTCTCTTTCGTCTTTTTTGGAAAAGAATTGTTTTTGATTGTAATTTTTACTGAAAGAACGTTTTGGGCGTAATTTGCCCGTGGTTTACGGAAGTCGTCCTTTTGAAGGACGACTTCCATATGTATTAGAATAATTTTTAATTCACCCCAGGAGCAACCGTCCCTGCATTACAAGCGGGTCCACTCACGACTACTTTGTAAGTTGCCATTTGACAAACTGGTGTAGGCGTTGATGAATCACAAACTTTCACACAGAAATAATACGTTCCTGCTGCACTTGGAGTTGTGTATGAATACGCTCCCGTTGTGGCATTTATCGTTAAATTACTACTCGCTGGTAATGCCTGAGTTCCTGATGGTTGTACGCATAAAGGGTCTCCACTGCCATTTGAGTAAGTAATTGCTCCTGTACCTCCTGCTGGGGCTAAATCCGTTGTTAGAACTGAAACTACCGTATTCACAGGTTTTGTGATTATTGTTGGCTGAGTGATAGTCAAGGTATTACAAGGTGTATTCACGACCACAATAATACTTCCCTCGGTAAAACACAAACTCGTAGGGTCGTAATATGCCACAAAATAAGTTCCTACGGATGCCGTCTGGGCTGCAATATTTGAAATCCTATTGGCACTGGTCACGGGACTACCCGAATGATAGCTCACAAACATTCCCGCAGGCTTTGCAGTCGAATCTACCGAAGCCATCAAATTAGTCGTTGTGATTGGACAAACATTGGAAGCAACCCTCAAAAAAGAAGGCGTGCTGTAACACGTTCCATAATTAAAGACTCCATAATACAGCCCTGAACTGGCAGAAGATATTTGTGAAGCACTCATTAAATTACCGCTTGAAATTGGCAAAGCGTTGTGCCATTCAAAAGTAACTCCAACTGGTGGAGGTGCTGTTGGTTGGTGCGTTGTCAAATCAACTGTTTGAGCGTTTGCTGTGGATATTACTCCTAAGAATAGTAGCAATGACATCACCCAAACCATTTTTATCTTATATATTTTCATGATAAAATCATTTTAATGAGTGATGTTTATTTTAATTTTGGTCCAACTTGCACTGGACTACAATTATCCAAAGTCCAAATGTTTGAAATGACTGTTTTAGCTGTTTTTGTTAAATCAGCAGTACAAGCCGTGAGCGTTCCTACTTGGAAAGTCATCGTTCCCAAAGCTGTTCCGTCATACTTTACTGGAATATAAAATTGCTGAATACCCGTTGTGGAGGCTGTAATTGAGGTAATTCCGTTGGCTAATGACATCCCCGAACCACTTACCGTAATTGGGGTGAAAGTTCCAACCGTGGTTACGTTTATTGTTACCATTAAACCTCCCTGAGATGAAGTTCCAACCACTGGGGCAGGGCTAATTTGAGTTTTTGCACAGTCAATTGTGCCTACTCCTGTGTTTACTGGGGCAGGAGTTGTTCCGAAAAATAACACATTAGCGGGACATGAAGTAGTTGTCAAAGCAGCGGCACCGCCATCAGTGGTTGTGTTATTAAAAACATTACCCGTTCCAAAAGTATAGCCTCCCGTTGGCGTACCCGCTTGATTCAGATAGGCAGCGGCACTGGCTAATTGAAGGGTTGAGTTTGTGATTGACTGAAATCTGTTCACTCCGTCATAACTAATGAAATCTGCTCCTTTGATGGTTGTGCTTGTTCCGATTCTATTTTCTAAAAAAATCGTGTTTGCCATTGAAGTACACTTGGCAGCACCCGAAGCAAGAATCGCTCCGCCAAAAGTATTTCCAGGAACTGAATTTCTATAAAACACTGAGTTATCAACCGTAAAATCAACGAATGTTCCTTCAAGGTGTAAGGCACCACCACCATCGGCAGGACCAGTAGATCTTCCTTGATCCATGTTGTAGTTATAAGCAAACTTGCAATTATCATAATGACTCACTAAACCAGCTTGTGCCGTTGTTTGATAGACAGCTCCGCCTAAATCAGCATTATTTCCGTAAAACGTTGAGCCTGTACAGTTTACCGATGAAGTTGAGGCGTAAATAGCCCCTCCCCAGTAGTTCATTTTTGTTGAATTGTTATTGAACGTACAAGCCGTAACTTCGATTGGAGCCGTTGTTGTATAAATGGCTCCTCCATACAGTGAGGAATGATTATTACAGAATGAACTGTTTTTAATCTTCATTTTGTAATTCGTTGGACCTGTTGTGTTAAAGATTGCTCCACCATTCTCAGCATTACAATTACTGAAAGCACAACCATCAATCGTGAAGGTAGTATTGCCAGCCGTTGTGATATGAATTGCTCCACCATTGAAGGCATTGCAACCATCAAAAACACAATTTTTAAAATCCACAGTTGGTCCATTAACAGTTGTAAAGAAAAAAGCTCCGTTATCAGCCCAGTTGTTGATACATTTTAAATCTTCAAATAAGAAAGTACAGGTTGCTGACGTACTTGATGCTTGATAAAAAATAGAACCACTCGTGGCAACACCTTCCGTTAGCGTGAACCCTTTGATAATCAGGTTATTACTGTAACCAACGCCCGAAACTCCCCCTTGAAACATCCCAAACCCATTTCCATTTATTGTGGTAATATTGGCAGTTGCATTATATCCAGTAACAGTAGTACCAGTTGCCGAACTCGGATAACCTCCCTGAATTCTCATATTAACATTCGGAATGGTTATTTGAGCCACCAATGAGTAAGTTCCCGCAGCAACATAAACATTGTTTAGGGCTGGCGAAACTGCGTTTGCGGCTGTTACTGCCGTGGCAATGCTACTCATGGCATTGTCCCAATCAACACCTGATTGTGTTCCACTTCCTCCTGATTTTACAAATCTGTCGGTAGCAAATGTTGAACCATAACTTGAAATCACAAACGCTAAAACAAGCATAATGCGAGGTGAAAATAATTTATTGAAATTGAATAAATGTTTCATTGTATTATATATTTAACGTGACTATTATAATTATTTTTCACTTTTGTTAGTTTTTGACCAACAAATTGGACGTTGGTTTATTGGTAAAAACGCCAATGAAATCGAGATTTGATTACATAAAAGTCTCTTTGGGACGAAGTGACGTTTTTGCAAATACATTTTAACAAAAAATACACGCTTCCAACCCTCTGAAATCAATCAGATAGTCGAAAGCGTGTATCTCGGTAATATTTTGACCAATAAGTCGTACAAATACGAACCCTATTGGAATCAACTATGGCGGTAGTTGTTTTTCCCATTATAAATAAAATTGTTAAAAATCCTTACTGTATATTAAATTGTTAAATTATGAGTTGTTAAGAAACAGCAACAATTCATAATTCAACAATTGGACAAAAGAATATCATAAAGCTCAAAAAGAGCCTCTAAAATACTTACGTGTTTGAATTTTACTTAGGAAATGAATTTTCGGAGAAACTTAGTGGTTATATCCGAACTTATAATTTTGAAGGTACTTGGGCTGGAAATCAAAAATCTCATTCAGAGATTCGGAATTATTGTACAAAGAATATCAACAAATTACGTGCCGAATAAAACTTAATGCTTAAAATGGTACAATAATCTTGGATTAATTATATTATATTTTCTACTATTTTTAACGTAAATATTAAAGAATCCGTAGAACATAAATTAACAAAAATCGTACCATGATTAATTATTCAGAGTACAAATTTCAAAAAGGTCTGGTTGCCTTTGCAAAGCACCCCATCCAGTATTTGCTAAATAAATTATCCTCTCTGATACCCTTCGAAGAAGAGGCGTGTATGAAAAAGACTTCCTTATTATTTCTAAATTCTGTAATCATACCCGCATGATTAATTGTGCCTGTGCCGCCTTTATTGGTTACAAAAAATACCCAATCACCCGCTTTGAGTTCATCAATTGAAATCTCTCGTCCAACGGCTGACTGTTGCCATGAAATCCTCGGGATTTTGAAACCGTATTGTGTATAAACTGAAAATAATAACCCCGAACAATCCATTCCGTTGGCATCAGTTCCGCCCGCACGATAGGGTACGCCCGTGTATGAACGTGCTAAAGAAACTATCTCATTGACGGTTTTGGAATTGTAAGTCCGTTGGGATGGTTTATTAGTTGGAAATGTAGTGGAGGAATTATCCTTCTCTCGCCGACGGAAAAGCCGACAAGAATCTAAGAATACAAGCAAAAAAAGAAGTACCAGAACCCTTGGGAGGGAATTCGGAGAAATTTCTTTCATAATTTTTTAAGTAAGGACAATCGTAACAATGGCTTTTGGCATTCAGCTATTGGCTATCAGCTTTAAAATCAAAGAGTTAATTTATTAAAAGAATAGTTTTAATAAAATTAGTTTCGTAAGTATGTACTTATTAATGCAAACTCAAAATTAATTGGATTCTCAACCCTACCAAGCGTTCAAAACGCTTGGTAGGGCTAATTTTATCTTAAAAATAAATCTGCATTAACAAGTATACAGTTCCGATTAGTTTTACTATGATTTATACGGGATTCCAATTTCGTAGCCCACGGAAGCCTTCGGTGAAACCGAAGGCTTCCGTAATTCCGTACAAATCGTAGTTGAACCAAAAAATTGAATACCTAATTTAAACGAATATTACAGGTTTGAATTGCATTTTAGTACTTTTTCAAGACTTGCACTGTTACATAAAGTTGTCCTACATGACGTTGCGTATGTTCGGCGGCGTGAAATAATAAGCCCAATTGATTGGTCGGAATTTGTTTTCTGCCAATGACTCGGGGTTCGAGAAGCGTTTTGTCTTCAATGTTTTTCAGTTGCGTTAAAGCTTTATTTACTTGATTATTGAAACGGGTCAAAAGCATTTTTACGGTTAAAAATTGCGTTGAATCAGATTCCAAAGCCAATAATTCTAATTGGTCTTCATTCAAGATTTGATTATTGGCGTAGGTGAAAAGTCTGTTTAAAACGCCAGAAAGGTGTTGAAGATGAAAAGCGACGGAAGCAATATTGTTAGGTCTTTCCCAAATTAATTCATTCGGAAAATCAATCATCATCTGATTAACTTCCTCACGAGCTTGGAGAATGGCGTGGGCAACGGGTTGAAGGTATGGAATTAGCCCAGCAATAGGTCCACGCATCCATACTTCGAGGGGTTGGGTTGGTTTATTCATAGGTTAGCGTAAATAATTTCTACAAAAATTTTTCAATTTTATCAAAAATATCATTCAATTTTACAGTCATCGTATCAATTAAAATATCAGGATTTTCTTCATCATAAATCGTTTCCGTCCATACTTTTCGATTATCCGTTTTCTGAAATTTTACTACAACTTTATCAAATCTGTCCACAAATATTACTTCGTGAATACTTGCCATACTTTGATATTTGTACAATTTTTCATTCAAATCATATTGGTAAGTTCCCTCTGAAAGCACTTCTATCACTAAATACGGGTTCAGTATTATGGCGTTTGATTGTTTATAAAA
>JAYUOX010000028.1:0-2352 GCA_043760595.1 Cytophagales bacterium | reverse complement strand
ACCTTGCGTTCTGAAAGTGGGAGAGGGATTTCATCGTAAATAAAAGAATCATCAAACCCAGTATTTTTGGCATCTTCACGAGTGTTTGCGTAGTAAATTTTCACGGCTCTCGACCAATAAATTGCTCCCAAACACATGGGGCAGGGTTCGCAAGAGGTATAAACTTCACAATCTGTTAAATCAAAGGTATTCAAGTTTTTGCAGGCATCTCTAATTGCCATTACTTCGGCGTGTGCGGTTGGGTCGTTGGTGGAAGTTACTTGGTTATATGCTTCGCCCACAATCTTACCATTTTTCACAATAACCGCCCCAAATGGACCTCCTTTACCCTCTGAACTGCCTTTTAATGACAACTCAACGGCTCTGTCCATAAATTTTTTTCTTTCCATGTTGATTGTGTGTTTATTTAATCTTATCAGTCACATATTTTATAAACCATTCTGGCAATTCGTCCACCTGAATATTGAGGTTTATGGCTTCTGTTATCTCCGCAATCCAACGTTTGGAATCTCCTGAATTATCAAAAATATATGCTCTATTTGAGTATTTGATGGCATCAAAAAGTAGGTCTAATGACTTGTGGTATCTTGAAATAATTTTGTCCGTTGGCACATCGTGTCCACCCAAACGAACTCGGTTTGCTACTCGTGCAATATTAATTTGAGGGTCTTCTGTGGAAACGTAATACAGATAAGTCCGAAATCCAAGAGATTGAGCCTTTTTGAGTAGGGCAATTTTATCCGAAGAGGACATCACCGTTTCAAAAGTAAATGTCTGACGTGCTTCAAGAAATTTGTGTCTTAAAAAATCAGCAAAAATGGCACTTAAATAAGAATCAAGAGGTAAATCATGAAAATTAATTATTCCATTTTGATAGGTAATACGATTTATTTGCTCCGAATATTCTATTTTTGGGAAAAGTCCAGATTGCTTGAAAAAAGTAATAATTTCATGTTGAGAAGTTTGTATAGGAAGCGGATTCAAATCAAATATATGAATTGCTTTGAGGCTTTTTTCAATATCGTCTGTATTAATGTAAAACCCTAATAATGAGGTGTCTATCTCAGTTTTAACCGTACTTTTTCCAGAACCATTTGGTCCTGCAAACATTCGCATACGTGGTAAATGGCTCATGATTTAATAATATAGTGTTTTTGAGAAGTAACTTTCAAGGAACGATTAATTTTTTTGATAACTTTTCGTGTTCCTTCGGGAGAAATTTCTACTATTTCATCATTTTCTAAAACTGTAACACTGTTACCCGAAGCTAAGGTTTGCCAATAGGCTTTTCTTAAAGCCAATTCAGCCAATTCAGGTATTTGTGTTTCTAAATAATCAATTGCTTTTTCTGAGAGTTCCATGATTTTGTTATTTGCCAATAATTACAAATATAAAGAATTACCCCTTAAATTTGTTCATCACAGCTAAAAATCCTTCCATGAAATTCTTAAAAATAACCGCAAAAATCCTCTTAGGTCTAATCGTTCTGATCCTCATTTTCTTAGCCTTCACCATCGCCTCAGTCGATAGAACTGATTATCGTGAAATGGCATATTTCAAGCAAATGAATGATAAATTAGAAGGTTGGAAACCATCAAAAGATTCTGCCAATAATTTCAAAGCGGGTTGGGCAACGGTTAATCTAACTCCCTCAAAACCAACGCCTACCGCTGGTTATGGCGACCGACAAGGTAAGCCGTATCAATCAATTCACGACTCAGTTTATGTGCGGGCAATCGTATTTTCAAATGCCTCAAAACCCATTGCCATCGTCAGTTGCGATTTGTTGATTTTCCCTCCCGAAGTAACGATTTTACTAAGAGAAAAACTTAAAACTATTGGCTTCGATTGGTCGCAAGTATATGTAGGTACAACGCATACGCACAACAGTTTGGGTGCTTGGGGTAAAAATACAGTGGGAGAATTGTTTGCAGGAAAATATGACCAAAATACGGTTAATTTTATTGCTGATAAAGTCTTGGAAGCTATTAAAAAAGCCGCTCAAAATCAAATTTCAGCTAAAATTGGTTACGGAGAAATTAATGCCAAAGAATTGGTTTTCAATCGTTTAGTAGGTGATAAATTAGGCACAACTGACCCGATGATTAGGCTTTTGAAAATCCAAAAACAAACGGGCGAAATTGCCTTATTTACCACTTTTTCCGCCCACGCCACAACCCTAAATGCCGATAAAAACTTCCTTTCTGCCGACTATCCAGGTGAATATGTACAACGGATTTCAAAATCCGTTAATTTCGCAACTTTCATGGCTGGGGCAGTGGGCAGTTCTGGACCTACTGGCGAAGATTTACACGATGATTTCCAACAAGAAAAAACCATTTCAGAAGGATT
>JAYUOX010000027.1:0-20177 GCA_043760595.1 Cytophagales bacterium | reverse complement strand
GCCGACATGAATTACGCTTGGACATCGGCAGAAATTGCGGTGATGGGAGCAAAAGGTGCGGCAGAAATTATCTTCAAAAGAGAAATTGCTTCGGCAGAAAATCCAGTAGAAAAACTACAAGAAAAGGTAGATGACTACACCGATAAATTTGCAAATCCCTACCGTGCAGCCCACAGAGGCTATATCGACGAAGTAATTATGCCTTCTGAAACTCGCCAAAAACTCATCAGAGCCTTTAAAATGTTAGAAAATAAAGTGGTGAATATGCCGAGGAAAAAGCATGGAAATATACCGCTTTGAGTAAAAATATGGAACGCAGATGACGCAGATGCTTCGCAACGCAGATTTACGCAGATTTTTTATTATCTGCGTAAATCTGCGTTACTTTGTATCAGCGTCATCTGCGTTCCAACTTAATTTTAAACAACAACATGAACGAAAACAGTAAAAAATTCCTATACCAATACCTCAACAATGCTTCGCCAACGGGTTTTGAAGCCTCTGGACAACAAATTTGGTTGGATTATATGAAACCATATATCGACGAAACCATTATTGATACTTACGGAACTGCCGTTGGAGTAATTAAAGGAAGTTCTGATTATAAAGTGGTTATCGAAGCCCATGCCGATGAAATTTCTTGGTTTGTTAATTATATTGATGATAACGGCTATATTTTCGTCCGTAGAAATGGTGGTTCAGATGCTGTGATTGCTCCTTCGATGCGTTGCAATTTGCACACGAAAAAGGGCGTTGTAAGTGGCGTTTTTGGCTATCCTGCCATTCACGTAAGAGACACTGCAAAAGACAAAGCTCCAACGGTTAATGATATTTTTATTGATTTGGGAGCTGCCAATAAAAAAGAAGTCGAAGACATGGGCGTTCACGTTGGAACGGTTGTAACTTTTGTGGACGGTTTGATGGAATTGAACGATAAATATTTCGTTGGACGTGCCTTAGATAACCGTATGGGCGGTTTTATGATTGCAGAAGTATCGAGAATGTTAAAAGAAAATGGCGTTACGCTGCCTTTTACGCTCTATGTCGTTAATGCCGTTCAAGAAGAAATTGGTTTGCGTGGGGCTGAAATGATTGTGAAACGTTTGAAACCAGACCTTGCCATTGTTACGGATGTTACCCACGACACTCAGTCGCCGATGTACAACAAAAAAGAACAAGGTGATTTGAAATGTGGCTTGGGTCCTGTGATTTGTTATGGTCCAGCGGTGCAAAATAATGTGCGTGATTTTATTCTTGATGTGGCATCTGCCAAAGAAATTGCCATTCAACGCCAAGCGGTTTCTCGATCAACGGGAACGGACACGGATGCTTTTGCCTACGCAACGGAAGGCGTGGCATCAGCCTTGATTTCATTACCGTTAAAATATATGCACACCACCGTTGAAACTGTCCACAAAGACGATGTTCAGAAAGTTATTGACCTGATTTACAATACGTTACTGGCTTTGAAGGGGGATGAAGATTGGCGGTATATTAAGTAAGAATTTGTTATCATTTAGAGATACCAGTTTTTTCTCTGAATGATAATATTTATTAATCATTTCAATAAATCCACTATAAGAATCATGAAAAAAATACTGATTACCCTTCTATTTTTATGCCCAATTTTCTTCTGTATGGGGCAAAAAGTCAATTTGGATGACTTTAAAATTAACATAAAATACACTGAATTACCCCAAAATCCTTTGCCCGATTCGTTGGTATCTTTTAATGTCAGTTATTCACTTTATGAAAATTATCAAGACTTAGATATAAAAAAAGCAAATGTTAATTCTTATCCCTTGAACATTTCAGGGTTTAGAAGAAATATCAATAATCCTGATTTTATCTTACAAGTAAATTTCATGGATTTTAGGGTTGATGAACCCACTTTTAATGTCAATACCTATAAAGAAGATGATAAAAAAGGCGGGGAAATTACAAAAGAAGAACATACATTTACTTTAAAATATTATCTCCCTACGCAATGTATCATTGTGAATTCTAAGGGTAAAACATTAAGAACATTTGATGTTAGTTTTGATTATTACACTTTTACCAGTGAGAAATTTACCTCCAAATCAGCAGCAGATGACAAAGCTAAATATGGAAGAACCAAATTGTTGAAGTTTTTGGCAAATCAAAAAATAGTTGAACTTCAACAAAACTTAGAACAAATATTGAGTTTAAAACTTGGGTATAAGGAGATGGATTTTGAAGAAAACTTTGTTTCGTTAGGCTCAAAAAAGCATCCAGAATACACAAATTGGAATGAAAATATTGGAAAAATAAAGGAAGAACTTGAAAAAATGACGTTTGCCGTAAAGGGTGCAAAAGATGAAAATGTAAAAAATGCACTGGAATACTTTTCTTCAATTTCATCTAAATTTATTTCCAAAGAAAAAGAAGATATTAGACTTAGATACGCAGCCTATAAGAATTTGATGCTTTGGTACTATTATACTGATAGTTTTGAAAATGCTGGTAAATATGCTGACTCTCTTGTTCTTAATGATTTTAATAAAAAAGAGGGCGAAATTGTTAAGAAACGTATCGTTACTCTACAAAAATCCTTCGCAGTCAATCAAGTCAAGGAGAGACATATAAATAGGACTGCGTTATTAGAAAAATCTCAAAAAAGCGAAGCTACTTTTCTTGTAAACAAAGAAGCAAAATTAGAACATATAAAGCTCGAAAATGCCAAATATACTCAAGATGCAACTTCAAATAGGGGGGATTTTCTAAATAAATTTAATGATGAAGCAAAACCTATCATTGAAAAATATATAAATGCGGTTGGGGGAATAGATTTGTTTAACCAAGTAAAATCTGCCCATATTGTTTTGAATAAAACAATTTTCAGAATACCAATTCCGTTGATTGAAGAATCTTGGATAATTGATGGCAAAAATTACAAACATCAATATGGAAAGATAATAGTTAAAACTAAAACTATTATTAATGAAAGAGAAGGCTGGGAAAAAGACTTTGAAGATAATGAAACAAAGGCTCTTGGTTTTGCTCCTATGAACTCTACTTCTTATGACCAACACAAGGATAATCTAAATATTTGGAACTCATTTTTGAACTTGCCACCCACTTTTAGTGCAAGAATTTTAGAAATATCCGAAGAGACCTTTCAAGAACAAGAGTGTAATGTGATAAAAATAGATTTGTTAACTATTCGATTCGATAGCGAATCGTCTTTTGGAGAAAAATATTATTTTAGCAAAAAAACGGGTTTGTTAATGTTTGTGGTAACAGGCGAGGGCAATCCAGGGGATCAAATTACAAGTTTTTTAGACTATCAACCTGCGGATGGTGTGGGTATTTTAGTACCAAGAACTATTCATAATAAAATATTAGGTCCTAAAATAAAAGGACAATTATTTGATTTTTCTTTAAATTTTACAATCAAACAACGTTTTTCAAAAATTGAATTTAATAAAAATATCGATGTTACAGTTTTTGAATTAAAGTAAATCGATAAGTAACTATTGATATTTGGCTGTTGGCTATCAAATTAAAAATCAAGAAGTTAGCAGATTGAAAGTATCGATTATTAGATAATTAAGGTTCTACTACTATTTGTACTGGATTTAATGTAGAACAGGTTTGTATCTCGTGCAAATAATAGTAGAACCATAATTAATTGTACTCATTGAAATTTGGCACGCTAATTGTAAATAGTTTATTATCAGCAAGACATCCCGCCAGATGCAATGATGATATGAAACCATTAGTGATACAACAATACCCGCTAATTCCCTCATATTTTGTTTTGTAACCTTCAAGGTTATTCTTCACATTCCATTCGGCGAGTCATTTCGACTAAATTTTTCCTGATTATTGAATTTGTATAGTATAGTTTTTTCATAGATTTTTTATGGGTTAGGGTTATCAAAAAAGTCGCTGGTGCTGCTGGCGACTCTTTTTCTCTCTCAACCTGATTTTTGAAAAATTCAAAGAGCATAAAATAAGTTTTTCATAGATTTTTTATGGGTTAGGGTTATCAAAAAAGTCGCTGGTGCTGCTGGCGACTCTTTTTCTCTCTCAATTTATGGTTTGAAAACTTCAAAAGAGCATAATTAGATTGTTAGATTTTTTATGGGTTAGGGTTATCAAAAAAGTCGTTGGCTGTGCCGACGACTTTTTTCTTTTGTCAATTATCAAGGAATAATGAATCTATTTGAAGAACTCTCGAAAATCTGATTAAATTTGTTTTAGAATAGCTTTAAAACGAATAAAATGGTTTTTGAACAATATCTCGAACAAAAAAATATTGATCCCGAAAAATTCTTGTGGGATAACCCTGAGTATTTTCAAGAATTGAAGGTGATTTTTAATCAAAGCCATCCAGATAGTTTTACGGCTCAAAAGAAATTTTTGATTAATAAACTTCGTCGCAAATATCAATTGACATTATTTTAATCCTCTTATCAATGAATGTAAAAATTGCCGAATCGTGGAAAGAACGCCTTTCTGACGAATTTGAAAAACAATATTTTAGCAAATTAATAGAATTTGTAAAGACCGAGTATTCTACTTCAAAAATCTACCCTCCTGGCAAATTGATTTTTAATGCCTTCGATAAATGCTCTTTTGATAATACGAAGGTTGTAATCTTGGGGCAAGACCCTTATCATGGTGAAAATCAAGCAAATGGACTCTCTTTTTCAGTAAACGATGGGATAATATCACCACCATCGCTCAAAAATATTTTCAAAGAAATCAACGATGATTTGGGTATTGCAATACCCAAATCTGGCAATCTTGAACATTGGGCTGAACAAGGCGTTTTGTTGCTCAATTCGACGCTCACGGTGCGGGCGGGCGAGGCAGGTTCACACCAAAAGCAAGGTTGGGAAATTTTTACGGATGCTGTCATAAAATGTATTTCGGAACAGAAACAGGACGTAGTTTTTATGCTTTGGGGAAAATATGCCCAAGACAAAGGGGCAGTTATTGACGGCTCAAAACATTGTATTCTGAAAGCCAAGCACCCTTCGCCTATGGCTGCAAATTATGGAGGTTGGTTCGGAACAAAACACTTTTCACAAGCCAATAACTATTTGATTTCCAAAGACTTAAAGCCCGTAAATTGGTAACTCAGTAGGTGTTAGGATTTAGGTGTTTGGGGTTAGAGAAGTAACCAATTCATTTTCAAGAATTTATACAAAATAAATCGTCAATTAAACTGTAATGATTACTTATGAAAAAAATATTTTTAACCACTCTCAGTTTTTTTATCAGCTATTTGTCTTATTCTCAGCCATTTATTTCAGAAATTAAGGCTTTTGAAAAGCAAGATTCCTTAGCAATGCCCGCCTCTGGTCAAGTACTTTTGGTGGGTAGTTCCACTTTCCGTTTTTGGACAACATCAAAGGAGGATTTGGCAGAATATTCCACCATCAATCGTGGATTTGGAGGTTCACAAATGAGTGATGTGAATTTTTATTTTGATAGAATTGTCTCAAAATATCAGCCCAAAATGATTCTGGTTTATGAGGGTGATAATGATTTGGCATCTGGTGAAAGCCCAGAATCAATCTTTGAGGATTTCAAGATATTTGCAGATAAAGTTAAGGCTCAGTTACCTAATTCAAAAGTGGGATTTTGTTCTATACGACCAAGTATTGCCCGTACTAATCTTCGAGACAAACAATTGAGAATCAATGACTTAATTAAAAATTATTGCAAAAAAAATAAGAGATTTCACTTCATTGATATTTATAAAAATTATTTCCTGCCCAACGGAGATTTGATGCCCGATGTATTTGTTTCAGATCAATTACATCTCAACAAAAAAGGCTATGAAATCTGGGCAAAGGCTACTCGGAAATTCTTAAAAAAGAGATTTTAACTATTTTTACTTATGTATAAGGCTTTCTATTTCACCCATTTATTCATCAATAAATCCAAAAATAAACCATGAAGTTATCCCTTTCAAAATGGCAAATAATATTTTTCAGTATTGTTGTTTTTCAATTAGTAATTCTATCAAAATCTTACTCACAAGCCAATAAAGATACATTTGTCTATGGTGATGCCTTACCTGATGCTCCTGAATTGGCTTCGAGGGGTGAGTTCAAAGTAGGAGTTCGCACGCTTGAATTTGTTAATAAAGGACAAGTGGACGTACTAAAATCCAAAGGTGGAGCTGACCCTACTTATGACCGCCCCGTCAAAGTAGAAGTTTGGTATCCAGCCAACCTACCAGAAGGAATAAAAGAATCTGTTATTTATGACGAAGTAATGGGAACTTCAAATGATCCAAAACGACCACTTACTCCTTTCACCTTTGCGGGTCGGGCTGCGAGAGATGCTTCTCCAATGGCTGCAAACGGTGCTTTTCCGTTAGTCATTGTCTCGCATGGGTACGTAGGTTCGAGATTTTTATTGACCTATCTCACCGAAAATTTAGCATCAAAAGGTTACATTGTAGTAGCTATCGACCATACAGAATCTACTTTTAGAGATGCGGCAGGGTTTCAAAGTACCTTACTCAATCGTTCAAAGGATGTATTATTTATTCTTAACCAAATAGCCGATTTAGGAAAATCTGGTAGCAAAAACTTTTTGTCGGGGTTAGTTGATTCAGACAATACCGCTTTGATTGGATATTCTATGGGTGGTTATGGTGTTTTGAACGTAGCTGGGGCAGGTTATTCGGAAGCCTCTATAAAAGTATTTGGCTCTTTGTCAGGCGGAAGCAAAGCCATTGAAGTCCGAACTGCCAATAATGCTGAGTATAAGGCTTCGCAAGATGGTAGAATAAAAGCTGTTGTCGCCTTTGCACCTTGGGGAATGGAAAGAGGAATTTGGGATGCAGAAGGTTTGAAAGGATTAAAAACGCCTACTTTTTTTATCGCTGGAAGCCAAGATGATATTTCGGGCTATGAAAAGGGGATTAAAGCTATTTATACTGGTACTGTTAATGCCAACCGTTATATGCTTACCTACATGAATGCACGTCATAATATAGCCCCCAATCCTGCCCCTGCCGAATCATTAAAGGCGGGTTTGCACATTGATGAATATTACCGTTATGCCGAACCATCTTGGGACTCAAAACGCATCAATAATATCAATCAGCACTTTGTAACGGTATTTTTAGGAATCCATTTAAAGAAAAAGGATTATAATAAATTCTTAGAACTGAAAGAAAATTCAAATGAAAAAACATGGATGGGCTTTAAATCACGCTCATCAACGGGCTTAGAGTTACTGCATTCGGAGGCTTTGAAATAAACGTAGAAAATTATGATACCAATTCAAGAATTACTCATTTTCGTTTTGGCAGCGTTGATGCTCGTAATCACGCCTGGACCAAATATGATTTACCTAATCTCACGTTCCATCACTCAGGGACGTGGGGCAGGGCTTATTTCTTTGGCGGGTATTATTGCAGGATTTACCTTCCACGTTACGATGGTTTCGGTAGGATTAACGGCGGTGCTTTTTACCGTCCCGTTTGCCTACACCACCTTGAAATTTTTGGGGGTATTTTACTTGTTGTACTTGGCTTTTCAGGCAATTAATCCAAAAAATCAAGCAATATTTGAAGCCAGAACCGATTTGAAAGAAGATAAACCTTTTAAATTATTCAGTATGGGCTTTCTGACGAGTGTTTTGAACCCTAAAATTGCCGTTTTTTATCTTTCCTTTTTTCCACAATTTATCAAACCCGAATACGGAAATATTTTTTGGCAAAGTATTCAATTAGGTGTTACTCAGATGTTTGTGAGTTTTACGGTCAATTTTTCGATAGTGCTTTCGGCGGCAAAAATGTCAATTTGGTTTGCTCAAAATCCTCTTTGGGTAAGAGTCCAAAAATGGTTCATGGCGAGTGTTTTGACTGGATTAGCGGTGAGAATGGCTTTGGATAAAACCAAATAAATGAGATGATTAGCCACCCGATTTCACAGCCTTGTAGTTCTGAGCAATCAACCAGTTCAGCACCTTATCTCGGACATCTCCTTGAACCAAAATTTCTCCATCTTTTGCAGAACCTCCACACCCACATAGGTTTTTGAGTTTCTTGGCTAAGGTTTCTAAATCGTCGTCGCCTCCAACAAATCCAGTAATCAGCGTTACTTGCTTGCCTGCACGAGATTTTTTATCTAATTGAATCTTCAATTTTTGTTTTTCGGGAGGCAAGGTTTCTGTAACTTCCTCATTATCAAAGGAGTATTCAAAATCTTGATTGGTTGAATATACCACGCCTACGGGTATTTTTTTATTTTTAGACATTGCCAATTACTTTTAAGGATTGTTTTTTGATGGTAACAGTTATTTCGTTGGTATTTAATTGTAGAGGTTCACCATCGAAATGTATCAAGAAATTTTTATTTGATTTCAATGAAAATATCTCACCTGATACCATTTCGATATATCTTGAATTGGGTAAAGTACCTCTGAACAGTCTTACGCCAATAATAGGGGCAGCCCCAAACGGAAAGGGTTTGAGCATAACCATTTCTATCAAACCATCATCAATTTTGGATTTTGGCGAAATCATGGCATTGTTTCCGTATTGAGTTGCATTGGCAAACGTGATGGCAAAAGCCGTCTTATCTATTTGGTTATCAAAACGATAAGTTTCTGGTTTAAACGTTCTAAAAGATTTTAGAGCCATTTTTGCATATGTTTTTAAGCCTCTTGACGGTTGTTTTGAAAACTCATTTGCCACTTCTGCATCAAATCCCACACCTGCCGTACACAAGAAAGGAATATCGTTCAGAAAGCATACGTCCATTTTATTAACCTTTTGATTTATGGCAAATTGAATGGATTTTTCAGTTTTCAAGGGGATTTTGAGATGACGAGCCAAACCGTTTCCAGAACCAATGGGTACAATGCCCAAGGCGGTTTCTGAATCAATTAATCCCCTGCCTACCTCATTGACCGTACCGTCTCCACCGATGGCAATTACTTTTGACACACCTTCTCGAACGGCTTTTTGAGCAATTTCTGTGGCATGACCCGCATATTCCGTAAAAATCAGGGTACTATCAGGCAATTTTGAAATAAACTGCTTAATTTTATTCTTCTTTGCGGAGGTGGTCGTCCCCGACACTGGATTCATCACAAACCAAATCATTAGCTAAAAAATATAAAGAGAATTATCAACACCAAAACAAACGATAAGTACATCAGACCGTCCACGAGGTAGTAGTCTTTGTATTTTTCGAGATAATCCTTCAATTTCATACGAATCAATTTTAATTTACTCAAATTTATGAAAAAAATACTACTTATAGCCTTTACCTTCTTGGCATTTGTCGTAAAAGCTCAATCTTCGGAAGATAAGCAACAAATACTCAGAATATTAGACCGCCAAACTCTGGCATGGAACAATGGCGATACCGATAATTTTATGAAAGGTTATTGGGAGTCAGACTCGCTGATGTACATAGGCAAGTCGGGGGTTACGTATGGGTACAAATCCACGCTGGCAAGTTATAAAAAAAACTATCCCAATAAAGCCACGATGGGAACGCTGAAGTTTGACATCGTAAAAGTTGATTTTATGTCAAATGATGCCTGTTTGGTAGTGGGAAAATGGTATTTGACTCGTCCAGAAAAAGGGGATGTTGGCGGTCATTATACTTTAATTTGGCGTAAAATCAATAAAGAATGGGTGATTGTAGCGGATCATTCTTCTTAAAAACCTGCGATACTAATTATTCATTCATATTCTCTTAAAATGATTTCACTCAACACAGTTTACCGACACAATTTCTCTTTTTCACAAGAGGATGTAATCCTTTTTGCCCAAGTTTCGGGGGACAACAATCCTCTGCATTTGGACGCAGATTTTGCAGCTACCACGGCTTTCAAACGCCCAATTATTCACGGGGCTTTGGCATCAAGTGTTTTCTCAAAAATCATGGGAACAGAGTTTCCAGGATTTGGGAGCGTGTACATGAAGCAAGTTTCAGAATACAAACGCCCCATGTTTGTAGATACTGAATATGAGGCAGTTTTTACGGTTATGTCAATTAATCCAGAGAAACATACTGCCGAAATTTCTACGGAAATCTTTGATATTCTGACGGGTAAAAAGACCACGGAAGGGATGGCGGTGATTATGAATAAGGAGGAGTTCTAATGTTTTCTTAGAATATTAGCGGTTTGATTTTAAATAAACAAAATCATTCTGAATGTTAGTAGAATTGTGCAATAATCAAAAAATAAACATAACCCTTTAAAATCAAGAAAAATGACTCAAAAACTGCAAAATCACATTCAAAACGGTTATTCCGTGAATATTGGACAGTATTTCAGCCGAGGCTATGAATTATTTAAAGCGAATATGGCTCCTCATATTGTATTTGGCATTGTTTTCTTTATCATTTCATTGATATTGGGATTAATTCCTTTTGTCAATTTTTTTGCGTGGTTAATAACTACACCTATTGGATATGGTATTTTTCTCGTTAATTATAAATACATTAAAACGGGAGCGAAGGGGGAATTTGGCGATTACTTCAAAGGTTTTGATTATTTTGGAGCAATCGTATTACCAACTCTAATTACTGCCATAGTTGCGGTGATTATTATAGCTTTAATATTAGGTTACACTATTTTTCCTGTGTTATTTTCAGATGATAAAACAGCAATTTTCTCAGCTTTATTTTCAAACTGGTATCTTTTCTTACTTGCTTTATTAATAATCACTTATCTATCATTGATTAATGCCACAGCTATTTTTATTGGTGTTTTCAACGGAGAAGGTGTATTTGAAGCGTTCAAATTAGGATTTAGTGTCATAAATAAAAATCCAATCTTGATATTTCTCTTTTTGATAATTAATTCATTGCTTTTGATGGCAGGGTTTCTATTCCTATTTATTGGTATTCTATTTACCTATCCGTTATATATGTGTAATACTTTTGCCATGTTTGAAGATATTTTGGGACTACCTGAAACAGAAGGCGATAATCTTAATGATAATCTAATAAATTCGATTGGTGAGGACTTAAAATTAAAATAAATGGTTCTTCTATGCTTTATACGGGATTGAGATTTGACAACTCTTTGAGAGTTGTCAAATCTTGTTCAGAATATATTTCTGTATAAATCATAGCAGAACCAATAAATTCAATCTCCAAAATGCACAATAAAAAAACGAGAACTAAATTTTAGTTCTCGTTTTTTTATTGATAAGTACCCGTTATTAATTAGTGTTCAGAAAACTTTATTTTGTCTGGGCGACCCCGTCTGAATCAGGATTTACAAGATTTAAGGAATAGCAGGACAAAAATCATTAAATCCTATAATCCTGATTCAGACGGGGTCGCCCAGACAAATTATTGTTTTTCAAACATTAGTTTATGTTTAGACAAATTATAATCATTTGATTATCAATTGGTTATATCTGAAAATCCTAACAACTAAATCCTAACCCCTACTTAGAAGATATTTAACAACTTACAGCCCATTCTTCATCGACATAACCCCAATTAATAACACAGCAATGAAAATGGCATAAAAAGCAAAGACAATGCTCATCATAATAGCATTGAATTGAAAATATCTTTTCATATTATGTAAACCAGTTACCATATGCTCTTCATTTTCTTCAAGGAGGGCTTTCTTTGTTTTATTGGCATAATTCAACAAAAAATAAGCGGGTACTAAAATCAGAATAGCAACCAGGAGGTAAAAACCAGTCATCATAACTCCCATTGTACCCGTAAACATGGCGGCGTTACCATTATTTGCTGGTGAAAGTGCCGTGAGTGCAGACATGATTGTTCCGATAAAAAAAGCAAGAATAGCCACAAGTCCACCCATAATAAAATTAAGGATGGCTAAGACTTTTGCCCATTTTGTGGACGCTAATAAATAATTTTTTGCCGTAGGATTGAGCAAATTAGAGATTTCCATTGATTCCATCATGGTTTGAAAGTGTTGGGGTTTAAGTTTAAAATTCAAATAAACTGATAATAATCCTCAAAACAAAATCTCATTTATCAAACGGAAAAATATTAATAATCTAAGAATTTTTCGTAATAAAACCAGAAGAGAATAACGTTTTGAGAATTTTATTGAATCTTTAATCAATAATTCATTACCACTATACGTTTTGTACTAAACTCTTTTGTATTATTCCATGAAAAATCGATTCTTAACCCTTCCTCTTTGCCTTATTACTTCATTGTCGAGTTTCAGTCAAGTTTATTCTGATTCGCTTATTATCAATATTCAGGGTAGTTTGGGGAAGCTCCAAAGTGAGAATGAAAACTTAAAGAGTCGTCTCGAAATTCAGGGGCGTTCGCTGATTGATATATCTAAAAATCAATCACTTAGTGATAAAACGAAGTGGGAAAAAATCAAAACTAATCTCATTAAAAGTACCGAAGTTTATAAGATTTTGAGTGATGATATTATTGACCTAAAATCACAAGTTATCAATCAGGATTATCAAGGATATATCAAAAAACTGAGTTCCGTAGAAAAAGGTCCATTAGGATTTTCTTTTGAAGACGTAATCTTGAAAACTGCCGAAAGCAAAGCTATTTTTAGTAAGAAAAAGAAAAATGAACGCTTCATGACGGTCTTAAAAAGTTTGAAAGATAGCCCCATCGTAGGCTTGATTCCGTATGCTTCTCAGGCGGTCAATCTCTCGACTGCGGCAGTGAATGTTGCTTATGCTTCGGGTATGCAAGACAAGAAGGTGAATTTTGATAAAATCAAGGAGTTTGAAAAAGAACTACAACGCTACACGGGGTTTTATAATATGTTGGATAAATCTAATTTGATGAACACCAATTCATCGGGACAAACCGTAACGATGTTGGAGGCTTTGCAATTAGATTTATTAGAAAAATTTAAAAAAGACGTTCAAAAACTGGGGTATAATCCCAGAGATACTCGTGGTGATGAATCTTTGGATGATTACTTCAATCACATGATTTCGGAGTTTTCGACTGATTTTATGAAAAAACGAATTGCTGAAATTGAAGGAAAATATACCCAAAAAGACGGAAAAGTTAATTTGGGAGAAATGTTACAAATGGAATTGGATTTACGCCACGTCAATAATAATTTGGACTATACCCAAAGCCTCTGTAATCGCTTTATCAGCGTGCATGACCAATATTTTGATTTTGAAAATCGGTATTTCGACCAAGTAAAACAAGCCATCAACGTAGCCAAAGCCAACAACATCATCGAAGGCGTGGGCGAGCGACCATCCCAAATGATTTATGAAGATTTGATGAAAGATTTAGGGGCTAAGAAAAAGAAAAAAGATGCCGCCATCAAGTCCAGTATCAATATTAAGGAACTGAAAGATAAGATTGATTCGGTAGATATTTATAAGATTTTGTAACAAAAAAGCCTTCATTATTGAAGGCTTTTTTGTTACAGTATTACTAATCCTTAAATCCGTAAAATGATTTAACTGCCTGATAATCAGAATAATCAATATTTGCTTTTCGTCCGTTTCGCAAATCTGTGATTGGGACAATGATAATGCGAGTAGATGAGAAAGTATCAGTCCCACCTGAACCACCAGTCACTCTCACTAAGGTAACTGTCGAAGAATTTGTACTCGGACTCGAAATAGTCCTATATTCATTTGTCCCATTAAAAATTCCTGGGATAGAGTACCAGTTTCCAGAGGTATTAGCAATATAAACCAACAATATTGCTCTATTGAGTACTTCTCCCTTTACTTCACTCAAATTATAAATAGAACTTGCTCCTGTATGAGTGCGAGAAGCAAACGTATATTGTACCGCACTGAAACTCCCTGGGTCTCCTTTATCCCCTTTTGAACCAGTTGAACCAGTATCACCTTTTCCACCCGCTGCCCCAGTAGCCCCGATTGCTCCCGCAGGTCCTGTTGCTCCTGTATCTCCTTTTGGACCAGTCTCAGCTTGCTTGCATGACCATATTGATACTACTAAGATTACCATTAGTACACGAAGCGAATACGTTAGTTTTTTCATGATTGAAATAATTTTGGATTGTTAAAAATGAGTTTATCATTCCAAAACTATTTGATTATCAGCAACTTGATATTTATTATTGAGTTAATGGCTGATTATTGAGTTAGTGGTACTGATAGTTGATTATACGGTAGTAAGAGATTTTCCTTATCTTTGCAAATGGAAAAACAGTCTTCTATTTATACCACTCAATTTTGGTTGCTATGCACCAGTAACTTTCTTTTCTCTGCCAGTTTTCAAATGATGATTCCCGAATTACCCGATTATCTGAATAGTATGGGCGGCAAAGAATACATCGGTTATATCATTGCCTTATTCACTTTGACAGCAGGTTTTGCTCGCCCTTTTTCTGGAAAATTGACTGATACTATCGGGCGAGTACCCATCATGGCGATTGGCTCAATCGTTTGTTTTGTTTGTAGTGGTATTTATCCTTTTGTTCATACCGTTTTTGGATTTTTATTTTTGAGATTTTTACACGGCTTTTCTACAGGTACAAAACCCACGGCAACCGCCGCTTATGTGGCTGATATTATTCCAGAAGATAGGAGAGGGGAAGCCCAAGGAATGTTGGGAATTTTTACGGCAACGGGTATGTCAATCGGTCCAACGATTGGGAGTTATTTAACAGAGTTTACGACAATAAATGTGATGTTTTACACATCTTCAGTCTTTGCACTTTTTTCTATTCTGATTTTATTGAATATGAAAGAAACGCTACCAAAGTCGCAGAAAGAGGCATTTTCTCTTAAATTATTCAAAATAAAATGGATAGATGTCTTTGAGCCGAGAGTCTTCCCCGCTTTTCTTGTGATGCTTTTAGTATCGTTTGCTTCTGGGGTTATTCTCACGTTGGTATCTGACCAATCTAAGCTATTAGGCATCACTAATAAGGGATTATTTTTCACCATTTCCACGGTTGCTTCCTTAGTGGTTCGATTACTATTTGCCAAAAGTTCAGATAAACACGGGCGAATTCCTGTACTGATAGTTTCAGCAATTGCCATGATTATTTCAATGATTTTGTTTGCCATTGTCGATTCTCTATGGGTCTTTTGGTTGGCATCAATTCTGTTTGGTTTTGCGTGGGGATTCAATTCTCCAACATTGATGGCTTGGACAATAGATTTATCGCATGAAGATTATCGAGGAAGGGCTTTGGCAACAACGTATATCGCCCTCGAAGCGGGTATTGGAATTGGGGCAATTATCGCTGGATATTTGTACAAAGGAGTTGCTGAAAATATGGCTGTTTCGTATTATCTATCCGCTTTTTTGGCGTTTGTTGCTTTGGTTTATTTGTGGAGGGAAAGGTCTGAATTAGGATTATAGGATGTTAGGATAAACAGGATTATTACCGTGGGTTTCTAAAAATATATGAAATTATAGATTTACCTCATCTAAATTTAAAAACATAATTATCCTATTCATCTACTAATCCTAAAATCCTGATTCAGACAATTCTCTTGCTAATAATTAACTTCTCAATTCCCTTTAAAATCAGGATTTTTCTTTTGTAAAAACGAAGAAACCCCTTCCACAAAATCATTCGTCTTTCCCGCAATATCTTGATTGTCAGCTTCTAAGGTTAACATTTCTTCCAAAGTCGAGTGATACGATTGATTCAAAACTTTCTTGATTAATCCAACAGCTTGGGTAGCACCTTTGGCGTACATCTGAGCCGTTTGATTGACAACTTCATCTAACTCATCGGGAGCAACAACCCGATTAACCAAACCTAATGCCAAACATTCCTGAGCCTCTACAATTCTCCCCGTTGAAGCTAATTCAAAGGCTTTCTGTGAACCAATCAATCTGGGCAGAAAAAACGAAGAACCCGCATCAATAATTAATCCGATATTGATAAAAATCTGCGACATTCGGGCGGTTTCGGAGGCAATAATTACATCACAAGCCAATGCCAATGAACATCCCGCACCAGCCGCAATGCCATTCAATCGGCAGATAACGGGCTTTGCTAAGTGCCTGATTGACAGTATCATAGGGTTGTAATTTTTGCGTAATGATTCTCCCAGACTTGCCGTATTCATCATCCCACTTTTCAAATCAGCCCCCGAACAAAAGGCTTTCTCGCCCACACCTGTAAGCACGACTACACGAATGGATGTATCCTCACCTACTTGGGTAAATGCCTTCGTGATTTCGTGAATCAAGTCAGGGTTAAGGGCATTGTAAACCTCTGGACGATTGAGGGTTATGGTACAAATACCGTCTTTTATTTCGTAAAGGAGATGATTAAACATATATTTTATTTATTTTGAAGTATAACAGGTTTCTAATCTGTTTACGTAGTCCGAGACAGGTTAGAAACCTGTGATACTTTTTACAAAAAATTACTATAAAAAATGACTAAAAGACTGATAATCAGTCCCAAAAAAGTCCCTGCGGTTATCTGTGCGGGTGTATGAGCGTTTAGGTGCAAGCGAGATGACAACAGAAATCCTGCCACAATAATAACACCTAAAATGGGATAAAAAAGTTCATTATTTCCGTATTTAATGGCTATTCCGAGTAAAGCCCCCAACATCCCGCTAATTCCAACGGCATGGGCTGATATTTTCCAGTAAAGACTAATAATGGCAACAGCGGCAATCGAAAACGCAATACCCGTTAAAATGAGGGCTACTTCTGGAAATTGTTTTAATTTTAAGGTAAAAAAAGTAGCTACGAAAGTATAAATCGCCACGGTTACTAAATACGGGATTCTTCTATCTGCCAACGTTTCCATGTGTAAATCGCCCACAAATCCGAAACGGTGTAGGGCATAAATACTAAAAACGGGTAGTATAAAAGTTTGTAAGAAAATCAATACCAAAAGCCCCATTTTCAAACTCAGCATTCCCACACGAGCCTGCATATTGAATAATTCGAGGTTTTCGATGGATTCAGGGGCAATATAAAAAAGTATCGCAAAGATGATGGTAGGCATCAACAAGGGATGTAAAAGTGCTGAAAGTATTTGGGCTAATCGGGTGTTCAAAATTTAGAATTTGGTTTATGATAATGCAAATTTAAAAATACCAGTAAAGGTCAAAATCAATATGAAAGAGGTAACGTACATAAAAAATAGTATTACCGATTTGAATAAGGTTTTCAAGACTCCTTGTCGATAAACGGTTTTTAGAGATACAATAAAATAGACAAAAAAGCTTATCACCGTTATCAAGGCGACTTGTCTGCCAAAACCGAGCAGAATACCCCCTCCCACAAAAATCATTAACATCAAGAAAAACACAGCGTGGATGTGTATTGAGAATATCAAATGCTCATAATAAAATCTGGTATGCCCGAAGAACACATGAGGCACGTGTCGGTATTTTCTGATTTTTCGGAAATTGACTAAATACAAAATCCAATCCCAAAGATAGCGTAATAATCTAAAAGGATAGGAAATAATGCTGTGAGTGCGTTTGCTGTAAATAATTTTTAAGAGTAAAGCCACAATGGGCATTAAGATGAACATCATCAAATAAAAAACATTCATCACTAATTTGGCTATTTCTTCAAACGCCTTTTGTCCATCTTCACTGAAAGCTAATTGAAAGTATGTCCAATTTTTATAAAAACCTCTTTGTATAAACTTCATGCCAGCAATATCTACATTAGCATTTTTTTTATTTAAACTATCCAACTGTGAGTCAGACATTGTCTGGACTTTTTTTAAATATGCCTTATTCTCAATGCTTCCATCACCCCCTTTTATCATTATTACAGTATCTTTATTATAATTGATTTTGATTGAAGCATTATTTTTCAAAGAATACAGGTTTAATGAATATTGTAGTTGGCGTTTTTTACCAATAGTCTCCGTAAAATACTCTCTCATTTCAGGAGAAATTTCACTAATTTCTTCTGTATTGATGGTATCGGCAATTATTTGTTTTTGTATATCAATGAGCTTCAAACGTTGTTTTTCTTCTGGTAAATTTTTAATTAATGTTCTCAAAGTATCGTTTTTTTGAACATTCATTTCATCCAAAATCTCTTTTAGTGAAATACTCGTAACATCAACCCAATTATTTTTTTTACCTGTAAGTTTATCGAAAACCATTAATGACTTTTTTGTTTTTTCAATAGTTTTTTGTGCTTGAAACAAGCCCGTTGTATCTTTTGAGTTTACTATTTTTGCTACTTTTTTTTCTGCTATTTTCAGTATTTGTTCAAGTTCTTTTTGTCCTTTATTGTTCATTTCAACGTTATCGTAATCGTTAAATTTAACTAACCCAGATGACAAGAAAGGATTTTCACCTTTTTCAAATTCTCTATCTACGATAGAACCCAATCCCAAAAAGAATACAAATGAAATCAAAAAATACAATCTCACGGGCGGTACATATCGCCCACGACGACCTTCCAAAAAATCCTTAGTGATTTTGCCAGGCGATGTAAAAATCGCCCGCATCGTATTGTAGAACTTCGTATCAAAGTGCGTAAATCCTTCAAAAACCTCAAAAGCCAAGTGTCCGAGGGGAACTTTTAAATCGTGATTTTCTTGCCCACAGTGCGGGCAAAAGTTATTTTCCAAACTCAGAATAGTATGGCAATTGTGGCAAATTTCTACTTTACGACGCTTTTTATGGATAGACATTTTTTGAGTGTGGAGTTTCGAGTGTGGAGTGAAAATACTAACAAAAAAGGAGAAAACCGTTTGATTTTCTCCTTTTGTTATTTTCTTTTTTTTACTTTTTAAAATTCACCTTAAAATTTACAATAAACTCATCCTCCAAATCCTCAATATCTAAGGAATACCCCCCATTTTTATAAACAGCATCTAATCTTTTTTTGAGAGTGATAATACTAATTCCCGTCTCGCCTGCATCAAATCCATTTGGAGATGGGGTTTTACGATTGTGTATCAAAAAAGTAAATCTGTCCTTAAAAAGGTTTCCTCTGATAAACAAGGGAAATTCTGGGTCGTCAAAAAGTCCATGCTTCATGGCATTTTCGACAAACGTAAAAAGTACCATCGGGACGATTCTTTGTGAATAAACATTGCCTTCTAATTGGTAATCAAAATGGAAATTTTTTCCGAACCTTCTTTTTTGGATATCGAGGTAGTCTTCCAGAAATTGAATTTCGCCTTGTAAACCAACTTCATCCTGTTGCATTGCCTTGCTGGTAGAATATCGCATCATGTCAGCAAACTTAATCACAATATCACTCGTCTCAGGACTTACTTTTCTGACTTCATTATAAACTAAGTTCAAAGTATTGAACAAAAAATGGGGATTTACTTGTGAACGTAAAAACTGATAATTTGATAGGGCTTTATCCTGTGCAAGCAAAGCATTTTGGTCTTTTTGTTTTCCGATTTCTATTTGTTGTTGGATGACTCGTTGGGCGAAGTTATAACCGAGAGCGTAAAAAACGTAGATTTGGGTATTCCAGAACGCAATTAAAATTTGTTGTTGATTTATTTCTTGTTTTTCTGCATCAATAAACAAAATAGGAAAGAGGTACTTAAAAGTAAAAATTCTAATAAATACACAAAAAAGAACAGTCAATGCTGAGACTAATACCACTTTAAAATATTTTTTTACTAATAAATATTTTGGAAATGTGTAAAGAATACATACGTAAAATGTTAATGCAAATGTAAAATTTATGAAAGTAACGTTAGAGATTAGTAAAAAATTTAAGGTTTTTTTATAAATTACTGTGTATGAAATTATGTAATATGTTGTATATAAAATCCAAATTAGGAGATGTGATTTTTGTAATTTATTTACCATAAAATTTTTACGTTAAATCATTTAAAGGTTATAATTGAGATTGATAATATTTGTATCAAGATAATATAGAAATTTGGCACTTGTTTTGTTGTGAAATTTGAAAATAAATAATAAAAATCAAATCATTAAAACCCAATAAAAAAAATGAAAACTTTTAAATTATCTATTCAGAAAAGAACAGTGTCTAACTTAAACACAAATACTAACACAAACGCTGTTACAGAAATAACAATTCGTAACGGAGCTGTTACAGAAATAACAATTCGCAACGGAGCGGTTACTGAAATAACGATTTAAACCAAAATTGTCAAAAATGCTCTAACTTCTAATTAGAGCATTTTTTATTAGTAGCACCCCCTACTCTGGCGAACCATCATCTTCGATGTTTGGCTCAGTAGTATCTAAAAGGGCGTTTTCATCACCTTTAATTTTTTCTTTGATACGTTGTTCCAAAATCTCT
>JAYUOX010000026.1:0-20241 GCA_043760595.1 Cytophagales bacterium | reverse complement strand
GGTTTGGCGGGGGTAAAAGATACGGCAACGATGTTTGAACGAGTAAAAATCTCGCCAAGATGGGAAGCAACGGGTGAAAAGGAAGTTGCGGTGACGGTTAAATATGAAGCATCGGGAGGATATATTTCGTATCAATACAAATTTTCAGGGAGTAAATTAACCATTAATTTCACAGGAACTGGAACGATTTCGGAATGGGAGATTTTATTACCCCAAAACAAAAAACCAATTGCGTTAAAAACAAATAGCAATGCTAAATCGCTGATTATCAATAAAATAGAAAATTCTGAATATTTAGTTTTTTCAATGGATAATTTAGGAGTGAGTCGGATTGAGATTGATTTTTAACGAAAAAATTTGGGGTTTTGAATAAATTGAAGGTAAGTCAAAATTGTCTGAGAACCAATATTATTTATCATACCCTAACCTAAACCGACTCAAATCCGCCTTAAATTTCCGTGGACGATTCAGCTCGTGTTCATAGATCAATCGCCCTAAATTCTTCATAAATGGAAATCCGATAGTATCATAATCGTATTTATCATCATTAAAAATCTCATCATTATTACAGAGTAAAACCGTAGTCAGCATGAATTCTACGCCCTTTTCAAAGTCCACGATGTAGGCGTTATCCAGTAAAAATCCGTAGGCATCCCCCACTTTATTGAAGATTCTTATGTTGGGGTTTACTACGTCATTTTTGCCACTTCCGTACATCATAAATTTGCAATAAGTTGGATAAAACTCCACAGGGTCGTACTTGGGATAGGTGCTTTCGGTGGGCATTTGCGACATATATTTGTACATAAATTTATAGTCGTCCTCCGTCAAATTAAAGCGTTTTTTGGGTTCAACCGATGCTGGGAAAAGAACAGATTTCAGAACGGCTTGTTGGTCGAGTAAGGGGTAAAAATTTCTATCGGTAAATTCATAAGGGCTATTCACCAAAGAATCTCCTTTCATATACCCTTTTCCAACAAAAACTGGGGTCTCAGAACTATAATTTTTCTCAGAAATTGCCATCGGTTGTTGATAGACAATGTCATTACCCAACATGAATTTCATCGGGTTTGTTCTACGGTTTTGTTCCTTGTTCATCCCCACTTGCAAACGGTGATGAATGCGGGTATTTTCGTACCCTTTTTGGTGTAAAGTCTCATTAAAAGCCTCTTGTCCAATGAATTCATACAAACGATTAAAAGCATCATTATCCGAAACCATTAATATTTTTTTGATGTAATGAGCCACCGAAGGCAAACCATTCTCAGCCGTAGAATCTTTCATCGTGGGCGTATGCTTCTGAAACTCTGCACCCGTAAGCATAGGAGAATATTTTGTTAAACCTTTGATATTGAGGTTGTTAATTTTCTCCAAAGCCAAAGCACTGGCTGGGAATTTGACCGTACTGGCTGGATAAAAATATTCAGTATTATTAACCCGATACCCAAAAGTCTTAAATTTTGGACGATTCTTTTTGTCTCTATCAATTCGGGTATAAAGAATTTGGAGACGATATTTATCCGAATTATCCATCAATTCCTTAAACTGTTCGGGTTTAGTTGCCATGAGTTTTGGCAAGAAATCGGTATTAATTTTTTGAGCATTTGACATGGTGGAAATTAAAAATATCAATGAGAAGAGAATGGATATTTTTTTCATAATTATTATTGATAAAATATTATTTTTCTAAGAATGAGGAAATGATAGCATTCACATTTTTTTTGATAATACTCTCGCCAATTTATCCAAATCCCCTTTATGATGCAATGCACTGATAACCAGACGGGTAACGGGCGAATCTGTTGATAAAGGATATGGAAAACAGGCTGTCATAATTCCATTTTCTTTCAAATATTCATGGATTTCTTCTTGATTAGTACAATAAGCAGGGTAATTAGGAATTGAATCGAGAGAAGAATTTTGAGGAATCAGGGAGTTAAAATACGCAATATTTTCGAATAATTTGTGCCGTTGTTCCGTAAAATAATCTAATGAACGCACAAAGGCATCTAACAAAGAAGGCATCATAGGCGATGCACCCGCAAACATGGGTGATTCTCGGATTTCAGAAATGATTTCTTTTTCTGAAAAAATTACGCCTCCTGTCATGCCCATTGCTTTGTTGAGGGAAGCTGTAATAATGATTTTTAAATCAACCTTATTATTTTTAATGGGTGTTACAAATATTTTAGCGTGCCTACGCAAACGAGCAGTTTCTTCATCACTTGTCAGGTTTTGCCAAATTCCCAAACTATGCGAGGCATCAATCAAAAGGGTTATATTTTTCTTCTTTGGCAATTCATTAACCCACTGAAAGTCAAATAGTTCTACACAAGGCGAACCCACTGCATCTGAGCAAATGACGATATTCTTAGCCTCAGATTTTTTTACTTTTGAAACAATTTTTAAAGCCCATTCTTTGTAACTCAAACCTTTTTCCCAATCCTCCAAAACCAAATTTGAAGCATTCCAAAGAGCAGGATGAGTTTTGGGAGCATAAAAAAATTGAGTGTCAGGTTTTTGGAGAGAATTGACAGCTAATTGCCCCGCCCACATCCCCGAAGAGACCGTTAATGCGGCTGGCATTCTGGCAAATTTTGCGAGTTCAAGTTCAGCTTTTTCGTAGATTTCTAACCTGACTGTATTGTTTCGAGAACTCCCCCAAGAGGTGCCATATTGGGCAAAAGATTTAATAAATTTTTCTCTAAACCCTTGATGATGAGGCATTCCCAAATACGAAGTGCCACTAAACCAAAGGTATTCTTGTTGGTTGGTACTGATAATTCTGCTGGGTAATTGGTGGGTAGTATAATTCATAATAAGAGGGTTAAAGATGGTTTTGTGAGAATATGATATTCCATAATTGGACAGGCAATTTACAGAAACTGATGCGTTTTGCAAAATATCATTAAATTCAACCTTTCTTAAGTAGATTACTTTTATGCCAATTTTTAGGAGACTTAGTGAATCGTTTTCCCAAAAACAAATACACAACTAAACTACTAAATACACCAACAACCGCCCCACCCAATACATCTTCTGGAAAATGTTGGAAGAGATAATTTCGAGAAAAACCCGCCAGCCAAGCCAGCAAAACAAAGAGAAATCCCGTGTTTTTATTCTTTGAAAAAAGTGCAATTAATGTAAAAATTGCAAAAGCCGTAGTGGTATGTCCAGACGGGAAACTTTGGTGAATATTGATTTGAACGCCATCAACCAAATGCCAATTTATTTTCAAATCTTTGAAGAAAGCTAATGGACGAAGAGTATCAAAATATAATTTGGAAGTACTTGATAATAAGGTGCTTAGTAGTAAGGAAGCGGTTAGTAATAGACTTTTTTCGTATCTGATAAATAAGTAAGTCAAGATAATAACTAACCAAAACCAACCTTCACCCAATTGCGTAGCCCCGTGAAAAAACCAATCTGCCCACAAAGAATTATGAGCATTGATGAAGGTCATTTGTTCTAATTTCGTGGTCGATAAAACGATTGATAAAACGCCAAGCCAAATGATTAAGAAAGTGATAAAAAAGGGTTGATTATTTTTGATGATTTGTTTCATTTTGTAAAGTTGGGGAGGGAATAAGAGAAAACATAGAAAAACCGTATTAGAATAGTACAAAAAACTTGATTTTTTAATACCAGTTCTGCAACTTCGCTTGCGAAGTTAAAAATAGGTAAGAATAAGAGAATTTTCAACAACGATTTCTCGTTATATTCATAAAATCAAACTTCAACAATGATGAGCACAATCTTATTAGACATATTCAATTCGTGGAATGGCGTATTTTTCAAGAGGAGAACTATTCCAGAAAATTTAGAACCGCTTTATCATTCTATTAAAGAAAAGCATTTTATTACTATGGATAGGGATAAGATGAATTTGAATTCCGATTTTTTCTCTCTTAAAAATGATATGAGAAAGACATTAGACCACTATTATAAAAATGGGAAAACAAAGTAAAAGCGTGAAAGGTATGGTTGCACAACCAAATCAAGGTGGAAAAATTGCTGCCTATGAACATCAAGAAAATTACGAAGATAATTTACTTCCAGAAGCATAAGAATTAGCCAAGTTAAAAGATGTTGATCCAACTCTTTTGCCTTGGCTAATTTCACGTATAGAGAAAGAACAAGATTCTCGGTTATCGTTTAACGATAGACAGGTTGGTCTTCTTGAAAAAGAGACACAGAGGAACTATAATCTTACCACAACTTCCTTGTGGCTTGCTTTTGCAGTAACATTAACTGGAATGGGTTTTTCTGCATATCTTGTTTCACATGAGTTGGCAGTTGCAGGAACTATTTTCGCAGGGGTAACACTTTTGTCAGTTGTAACAGTTTTTTTGAATTTTAGAAAAGGGAATAGCGATGAAAAGAGATAGATTTTCACCGCTATTTTACAAAATATATACCTTTCAATTAACCCCCAATCCTATCAAACTCTTCTTCGCTGCTTCATAATTTGGTTGAAGTTCCAAGGTCTTTTTGAAGTCTGCAATTGCCCCTGATTTATCGCCCAAAGTTTGCTTTGACAGTCCTCTGTTATACCAATGTACTGCATCCGTACTGCCCTCTTTGTCAATCACTTGATTGAAATTTTCTAAGGATTTTGTAGCATTTCCAGTAGCTAAATATGCAGTTGCCAAAAAGCCCCTTGCTTGGGTTTGCTTTTCGTTTTTCATGGTTAAAGATTTCTCAAAATCGGGTAATGCTTTTGCCGCTTGATTGAGGTTGAAATAAGCAATTCCTCGGTTCATGTAGGTCTCGCCCGAACTCGCCCCACGCTTGATGGCTTCCGAAAAATATTCTATTGCTTTTTGGGTATCTCCTTTAATTCCGTAAGCCGTTCCCAAGTTTTCCCACGGTCCTGCATCTTCTTTGTAGCCCAATTCGATGGCTTTCAGATTGGCAGAAATAGACTCGTCCAATTTGCCTTCTTTTTCTCCCACGTACTTCCCGTAGGTATAATACGCCCGAAAATCGTTGGGATAAAGTTTGATGATTTGTCCGAATAATGTACCCGTATTTTGCCAAGTTTCGACTTGCTTTTTGGTTTGGAATAAACAAAATCCAGCAAAGGCAAAAGCACCCACCCAAACCACTTGTTTAAGGTTTTGATTGCGTTCTGCCAGTTTATCCAGAAGCATTGCTAATACAAAAAACAACCCGATGTACGGAATGTAAGTATAGCGGTCTGCCATGATGGCGGCACCCACCGAAATAAACTGTAAAACTAAGGCAACGGTTACGGCAAAAAAGCCAATTCCGAAGAGAAACAATTTGGTTCTTCGAGCCGATAAAATGGTTAATCCAAGGACTATAAGGGCAAAAATAACTCCAAATGAATAGAATTTTACGTTAGATCCTGCGGATTCGTAGGGATAAAATGTACAGAGATTTAGGGGTAAAAACAGGTGATAAAAATACATCAAAAAGCCATAACCAGCGTACTGAATCCTGTCCATCATCGTAAAAACTTTCATACTCAAAGCCGAGCGTTGTTCGCCAATAATGTGAATCATTCCGTGAAAATCTCCGCCACTTTGCACGTTGGTCGCAATCAAACCGAAGAGTAACGAAAATACGAAAAAAGGTACTTTTTCGAGAATGACTTTCGTATCAATTTTACGGTCTCGCCAATAATCAAATAACAAGAAAACGATGGGTAAAACAACGGCTTGGGCTTTTGACAAACACGAAAGAATGAATAGTAACAAGCTGATAATTAAATACTTACGTTTTTTTTCAGAATCTAAATAGTATAAATATGAAAGACATCCTGCGATGAAAAAGAAGCCGTACAGAACATCCTTCCGTTCCGAAATCCACGTAACTGACTCAACTCGCATCGGGTGAATGGCGAATAGTAAAGCCGTGAAAAATGAAGGTAATAATCGGCGTTTGGTCAAAAGCATAATCAACCAAAAAACCATGAGCGTATTGAATAAATGCAGGAAGAAATTGGTCAAAATAAATGCCTTCGGATTATCAGCACCCGATATGGCGGAATTTATCATCAACGAAACTATCGTCAATGGGTGATAATTCAAAGCCACATGACTTTTGAAGGCTTCGGCGTAATGCCCCTTGGGTTGAGTTACGAGATAATCATTTTCGATATAAACGTGGTCATCCCAATCCACAAACTGATTATCGAATCCACCCGAAAAACCGATAAAAAGAGAAATGATTAAAACCCCGATAGCAAGCCATTTTCCGTAGCTTGGTGAAGATTTTGAAGAAATATTTTTATTTTCAAAACCTTGATTAACAGATGGTTGAGGGAAATTTTGTTTCTTTTGGTACTTGTTGTTTTTAGCCATTGGGTAAGGGGATTTTTTTAGTACCACAGACTTTAGTCTGTTTGGCGATGAAACAGACTAAAGTCTGTGGTATTAAAATATTCAACAATCATTCCAAAAATACGCTAAATTTTGAGATATTCACGAAAAAAAATGCCTTGGTTATGTTGGATAAAGAAATTTTGCATTTAGGATAAATAACTTGTAATACCGTAATTTTGCACCATGAAAACCCTCATCATTATCGCAGGTCCAACAGCAGTTGGCAAAACTGATTTATGCGTAAAAATTGCAAAACTCCTTGATACTGAGGTAGTTTCGGCGGATTCACGGCAGTTCTACCGTGAACTTGCCATTGGAACAGCTAAACCTACGATTGAAGAAATGGACGGTGTGAAGCATCATTTTGTGGATTCTCATTCTATCCAAGATTATTATTCTGTGGGTGATTTTGAGCGGGATTGTTTAGCGGTTTTAGAAGAGATTTTCCAGAAAAAAGATGTAGCAATTCTTACAGGTGGCTCTGGAATGTTTATCAAAATGATAACGGACGGCATTGACGAAATGCCCGAAGCGGATTTAGATTTACGTCAAAGTCTAGTTCAACGCCTTGAAAATGAAGGACTTGTAGTGTTAGCAAACGAATTAAAAACTCTTGATCCCATCTATCATGAACAAGTTGATATTCAAAATACGCAACGGGTTCTTAGGGCTTTGGAGGTTTGTATTGCCACGGGGAAACCGTTTTCGAGTTTCAGAAAAAATCAGAAAGTTGAGCGACCTTTCGGGATGATAAAAGTCGCTCTGGAACGCCCACGGGAGGAATTATATGCTCGTATAGACAAACGTATGAACATTATGCTCGCTAATGGACTCGAAGATGAAGCAAAATCAGTGATAGATTTCAGAGAACATTATGCCCTCAAAACCGTAGGCTATCGTGAAATATACGAACATCTCGATGGTGAATATGACCGTGATGAAATGGTGAGATTACTCAAAAGAAATTCAAGAAGATACGCCAAACGCCAAATGACATGGTTCAAAAATCAAGATGAATTTCGTTGGTTTGATGCCAAAGATGAATCGGAGATTATTGATTTCATTCAAAATCTGTCTGAATCAGGATTTTAGGATTAAAAGATGAGCAGGATTTTTTTAAGGGTATAAATTTTTCTTGTAAATACCCCATTTTTCTTATTAGAATTAGTCAGTTTTTTATGTTTAACATCCTCTCTATCCTGTAATCCTAAAATCCTGATTCAGACAGCCCCAGAAACAAATGTAGCGAAACCCAATGAGCCTCGCTACAAATCATCCTTAAACCAAAACTAAATAGATAATGTGTTCTAAAAATGCCTTAAATCATGTGTTTGAAAAGGATTGACAATACCTTTTGTCCCACATAAATAAAACGATTTTCATTTGACATTATTACTTTTTTAGAAATATTCTGCACATGGTTACTACTAATTTTCTCTTTCTTTACATTTTTCTTTCCTGCCAATAAATTATGCGGAAATCCCATTGCTAATGAGTTGTTAGTCAAGGTAATACATAAAAATAAACTTACGATAATCGTTAAATTTTTCATCGTGTGATGTTGTTTTGAGGGTGAATGGTGATTGGTAATTAGAAGTAATGATAATAATTAGATATTTCATCAACTAATCACTATTTTTCGATGACTAATCACTTAAATTGTATTACTCAACAAAGATAAGTGTTTAATTAGGTACTATGCAATACATAATACCTTAAATTTTGTTAAAATCTGGATAAGTGGCTGTCAAATTTGATGAACGGTTGGGTATTTTCAATAAGATGCAGAAATTGGTGGAAAGGTTGCATCTATTAAAGTTTTCGCTGTCATCCCGACGGAGACGAAGGTTGCCTTCGTTGGGATGACAAGTACGCTTCGTTGGTTATCAATTCCACATTTTTATTACAATTCTTCAAAAAATATTTTCCATTAAAAATACAACGCTGTCTAATTTTAGCATAGCCTAAAATTTTTATACCTTAGAAAAGTTATATTTAGAGGTATTCGTAGCGTATAATTGAGGACGTACAAATATTGCAAATGTGAAAAAACTACCATAGCTTTCGGAATTATCAGTATTTCCTATTAGTTATTACTATGGTTATTATTCTTAGAAAAATCTAAAATCCTGTATTCTCAGGAACAACTCTTTATGCAAACTATTCTCTCAAAACTCAATATTTCAGCCGTCAATCATGGTACGAGTACGGGGCTAAATTCTTGGGCTTCCGATGCCCCCGAACTCATTGAATCTTTTTCGCCCGTGGATGGTAAATTGATTGCCAAAGTAACGGAAACGACTTTAGATGATTATCAGCGAGTAATCGAAACTGCCCAAATCGCCTTCAAATCTTGGAAAAACGTTCCTGCTCCTCGTCGTGGTGAAATTGTGAGGCAAATGGGTGAGGCTTTCAGACAAAATAAAGAGGCTTTAGGGCAATTGGTTTCCTACGAAATGGGCAAAAGTCTGCAAGAAGGTTTGGGCGAAGTCCAAGAGATTATTGATATTTGTGATTTTGCGGTGGGGCTTTCTCGCCAACTCTACGGACTCACGATGCACTCCGAACGCCCCCAGCATCGGATGTACGAACAGTATCATGCTTTGGGAGTCGTGGGTATTATTTCGGCTTTCAATTTTCCCGTTGCCGTGTGGTCATGGAATGCCATGATTGCTTGGGTTTGCGGAGACGTTTGCGTATGGAAACCTTCCGAAAAAACGCCTTTAACAGGGATAGCTTGTCAAAATATTATCCAAGATGTTTTACGAAAAAATGATATTTCAGAAGGTGTATCGTGCTTAATATCAGGAGATTACCAAGTAGGAGGGTGGCTTACAACTGACAAAAGAGTCCCATTGATTTCAGCCACGGGTTCTACTCGAATGGGCAAACTTGTGGGTGCTTCGGTAGCTTCACGCATGGGCAGAAGTCTGTTAGAATTGGGCGGGAATAATGCCATTATCATCACTGAAAACGCCGATTTAAACATTGCCATCGTAGCCGTAGTTTTTGGAGCAGTCGGCACGGCGGGGCAACGTTGCACGTCCACGAGAAGGGTCATTATTCATGAGTCGATGTACGAAGAAGTGAAATCAAGATTAGTAAAAGCATACAGCCAATTACGCATCGGAAATCCGCTGGACGAAATCAATCACGTAGGACCTTTGATTGACAAAAAGGCAGTAATCGCCTACGTTTCAGCCGCCCATGAAGTCAAAGAAGAAGGAGGTACAATGTTGGTTGCAGAGGAAATTTTGGAAGGAAAAGGCTTTGAATCAGGCTGTTACGTGAAGCCTTGCATCGGGGAAGTTGAGCCAAACTTTAAGATTGTAAAACACGAAACTTTCGCTCCGATTTTGTATATTATGAAATACAAAACTTTGGAAGAAGCCATCGAAATTCAGAATAATGTGCCGCAGGGATTATCGTCTTCAATTTTTACGTTGAATATGCGAGAAGCCGAAGAATTTTTATCTATCAATGGTTCAGATTGTGGCATTGCCAACGTCAATATCGGAACATCGGGAGCAGAAATTGGCGGAGCTTTTGGCGGAGAAAAAGAGACAGGCGGTGGGCGAGAATCAGGCTCAGATGCGTGGAAAGCCTATATGAGACGACAAACCAACACCATAAATTATGGAACACAATTACCCCTGGCTCAGGGGATCAAGTTTGATTTTTAATTGACAAAATATATTAGACCACTGATAACACGGATTAGGCGGATTTTCACGGATAAAATTTATAAAATCCGTAAAATTCGTGTCATCAGTGGTCTATTTTGATTTTATGAAAATCGTAATTTAAAAATCAAAAATTTTCAAATTGCTCTAAAATCTCTAAATTGCATAGAATTACAAATTTGCGTATCATTTAAAAGAGCATAATGAAAATTTCAACTAATTCTAAGAAAGACGTATATACCCACGCAGCCATCATCATTTTACTGTTGTTGGTATTATTTTTTGGATTCTTTTTTCTTTACCTTCCTTGGAGTACCAATCACGGCGAAGCCATCACCGTACCCAACCTGAAAGGCTTGTCGATGGACGAAGCCGAAGAACTTTTGGACGATAGAGGTCTTGAATTTGAGGTAACAGACAGTACTTTTACCCCAGAAAAAAAACCCTTAACTGTCCTTTCTCAATATCCCTTAGAAAACTCAAAAGTAAAAGCTGGACGTAAGATTTATTTAACGATAAATACTGAAACTGCTCCCATGATAAAACTTCCTAAGCTAACAGAAATGTCCGTAAAGAGTGCTGAACAACAACTATTAGTTTCGGGACTATTGAAGCCAAATTTGGAATATCAAAACGACATTCGGGAAAACGAAGTATTAGAAGTTAAGTATGAAGGCAAGAAAATGGACGCTGGTACGTTAATTGCAAAAGGTTCAAAAGTTACGTTGGTTGTGGGTAACGGTACGGGTGATACAGAAATAGATGTGCCATGCGTGGAAGGTAAGAATTTTGACGAAGCCCAAATCATCATCAAAGGCTCTGGATTATCTATTGGAACAGTAATTTATGATCCTACTTCCACCGAACCCGCTGGGACTGTTTTCAAACAAACACCTGCCTGTAGCGAAGGCAGAAAAATTCGTGGGGGAGAAATGGTCGATATTTGGGTAGCTGGCGAACAACCAAACTAAACGGAAACGGGTTACTCGGTTATTAGTTATTGGTCATTTATCGTTGAATAAATCTCCCGATAATCCCACTAATGACTAATAACGATTAACAAACAACCATAACGATGAAAAAGAATAACCAAAAATATTTACTAATAATTCTACTCCTTACGCTATTTTGTCGGGTGTCTTTGGCTCAATTTAGAGTAATTTCTTTACAAGACACCGAAATCAAAAAAAAATCTTCTGCAAAAGTTGCAGCTTTAACACTTCCCTTTTTTGACGATTTTTCAACGTCTTCCAATAGCCCAGACCCTACCAAATGGCAAAAAAATGGCGGTGTTTTTATCAATAATACTTTCACTACTGACAACCCTACGCTTAATGTAGCAACTTTTGATGGTCTAAAAACTAATGGAATCCCTTATGATTTTAATAGTCAATTAGCACAAGGAGCAATTGACAGTTTAACTTCTCAACCAATTGACTTATCAAGGTTTTTGCCCAATGTAGCCAAAGATTCACTTTATCTGAGTTTCTTCTACAGAAGACAGGGATTAGGGGACAAACCCGAACTCAATGACTCTTTGAAAGTTGAATTTTTGACCGATGGTGGTAAATGGCAAAAAGTCGCCCTAATATTAGGAGATACCGCCAAAACAGCCACCGATAAATTCATTCAGGTATATCTGCCAATTAATAAAAATATATATTCCCATTCAAGTTTTCAATTTCGTTTTTTGACTTTTGGACGACAATCTGGGCAATTTGACGTTTGGCACATTGATTATGTATATTTAGACGAAATTAAAAATGGAGATAGAAGCAAAGGTCTTCTGGCAAATACTCGCAGTAGAAGCATCAAAAATCCCATTACTAAGGAGATAATAGCTCTTTTCCCAAGAGATATTGCCATTGTAAATCCTATTTCATCAGTCTTGAAAAGGTATAATTCCATGCCTTGGACACAGCTGAGAGGTAATGAAACTAAGGAGTTAGCAGACACGATTACCACCAATGTTTACAATTTAAATTTGAACCAATCAAACCCAAAATACACTTATTCCGTAAAAAACTTATTAAATGGAGATTCACAAAAGAAGACATTTGATGCCTTTCAAATATCATCGAAAGGACTATCAATTTTGAAGGCAAAAAACCAAATTACAGTTGAATCAAAATTAAGATTAAAGCTAAAATTTGACTTAGATTCAGGAGACTCGCTCATTTATAAACTCAACGATACCATCAGCCGAGTCGTAGAATTAGATAATTATTACGCCTACGACGATGGTACTGCGGAGCAAGCAGCTTACCTCAAAAAAGGCTTTGGAAGAGTGGCAGTGCAGTATAGCCTCAACAAATCCGATGCCGTCACTGCCATCAGAATTTATATCCCGCCCACGGTTACCAACTTGACTGGCAAGCGATTGGCGTTACAAATAATGAGTAACAAAAATAATAAACCCGATGTAATTTTAAAGACCATTTCGGATTCCACCACCATTATCAAATATGCAAATACACCAAATGCCTTTATCGAATACAAAATAAAAGATTCCGTAACTGTTATAGATACTTTTTATGTAGGTTACGTTCAATTTTCGGATGAAGAACCGCTTGTGGTGGGCTTAGACCAGAATACTCCACAATTTGCGGATAAGCATTTTTATAATATCAGTAACGAATGGGTACAAGTCCCCAAAGCTAACGCCCCGAATGCAAATAGTACATTTATTCCCATCAAAGGTAGCTTGATGATTCGTCCTGTCATGGCAGGGCAAATAGTACAAAAGGAAATAACCTTAGCCACCGAGGAGGAGTTACAAGATAAAAATTTAGTCATTTCACCCAATCCATCCACGGGTATTTTTAGATGGAACGATGTCAGTCTGAAAACTGCGGAGGTATTTGATATGACAGGAAAAACTATTTTTGAAGAAAAAACCAATAATCAAGAAATAAATCTCCAAAATCTAAATACAGGTGTATATTTTTTGCGACTTTCAAACGAAAAAAATACCTTTGTTCGCAAGATTGTGAAAGAGTAATTCTGGGCTTTCGGCTATCAGCTTTTGGCAGTCGGCTCAAATAATCAATATTTTTCATTCCAATTGCTAATAGCCGAAAGCTAACAGCTAAATGCCACAAAGAAATGGACATAACCGTACAAGAACTAAAACAAAGAATCGATAAAGGCGAAGCCCTCAATTTCCTTGACGTGCGTGAGGAATACGAATACGAAGAACAAAACCTCGGAGCAAAACTAATTCCGTTGGGTGAATTACCTGACCGTATGGACGAAATATCAGACTGGAAAGAATCCGAGGTAATCGTGCATTGTCGTTCAGGAGCAAGGTCTGCAAGAGCAAAATCGTTCATGGAATCACAAGGTTTCACGAATGTACGCAATGTACTGGGCGGAATTTTGGCGTACAATGATTTAGACTAACATATAAGTTTTCAGATAAAAAAAGCCTGTGAAATAGCATTTTACAGGCTTTTTCAATAATATGCAAATCTCCCCCCAAGAATTCAAAGAACGTCTTTCGTTACTAACTATCCTCGATATTCGTACACCTTACGAAATGGAAGATTTAGACATGGGCGGAATCCAAATTCCGCTGGATGAATTATTATTGAACCTCGAACAAATAGAATACCTTAAAAATCAAGAAGTTATCATCATTTGTTATACAGGTTTACAAAGCAAAATAGCTCAAAAAATTTTGGAGAAAAGAGGATTTAATAATCTGAGAAATTTAGAGGGAGGTTTGGAAGCATATTTAGGCTTGGGACCATTAAATAGCTGATTTTAGTATTTTAAGGAATAAATTACCAATAACTAATCACTAATCACCAATTACTACACATAAAAGCCTTATTTTTGATAAATTATTCACCCCACAAATCCACATTTTTCTGATGTTAGCATATATTGATTGGCACGCAAGTTCCACTATTTTTGAAGTATTTGGTTTCCCTTTACGCTGGTACGGCTTGATGTTCGCAGGAGCATTTTTGGCTGGTTATCAGGTACTTAGTTATATTTTCAAGAAAGAAGGTCGCCCCATTGAACAAGCCGATGAGTTATTATTGTACGCCATGATTTCGACGGTGGTAGGAGCAAGAATGGCACACTATTTTTTTTATGAAAGGGTTTTATTAATGGCAGATCCAGCAAGATTTTTCATGGATATGGTTACGCCACCTTTTTCAGGTTTGGCTTCACACGGCACGATGCTCATGTTTGTTGCTTTGTATCTTTTTTCGAGAAAAAGAAACGTTCCATATCTGTACGTAACAGACCGAATTGTACCCACAGTAGCATTGGGCGGGGCTTTTATTCGTTTTGGTAACCTGATGAATTCCGAAATCATCGGCAAACCTACCAATTTACCTTGGGCATTCAACTTTTTTAATAATACTGAATATCTACCAGTCGTGCCACGTCATCCGTCACAACTATACGAGTCTATTTCTTGTATATTACTGTTTATACTAATCATGTGGATATGGTCTCTGAAAAAGGAAAAAACTCGTAATGGACTCCTGACGGGGGTATTTTTAATAATTATTTTCACCCTCAGATTTTTTTATGAATTTCTGAAAGAGAATCAAGTAAATTTTGAAAACGAAATGCAATACAATATGGGACAACTTTTGAGTATTCCTTGTGTGTTGTTTGGGATCATCATTTTATACTTCGCTTTCAAGAAAAAAGATACTGAATTGAGCTGATTATTAGGCAGTTTGCTCAAAAAATAGGATATTTGTACTCAAACTTAATCATTAAATTTCAACTAAAACCCATCATCATGGAAAACGTAGAAAATCAAGCAGAAAACCAATTAGATAAATTAACAGATGCCGCTTCTGAGAAATTAGGCGGATTAGCAGATGCTGCTTCTGACAAAATCAAAGAAATGACAGGAATGGATGTTTCTGCAAAAGCGGATGAATTGGCAAGTGCAGCCACAGAGAAATTAGAAGGTTTGCAGGCGGCTGCCTCTGAAAAAATCGGAGATTTAACCGAAGCTGCCACAGAAAAATTTGATGAAGCCAAAGAAGCTATCACAGGAAAAATCGCTGAATTGACAGGTGGAGACTTCGGAGCAAAAGCCGATGAACTAAAAGCCGAAGCTGCCGAAACATTAGCCGATGTTCAAGAAGCGGCTGCCGAAAAGTTAGAAGAAGCCAAAGAAGCCGCTTCTGGACTTTGGGGTAAGGTGAAAGGTATTTTTGGAGCGTAAGATTAGTGATTGGTTATTAGTTATTAGTTATTAGTTGATGGAAGTAATTGATTTTCAGACTAATAACCAGTAACTAATAGCCATTACTTAATACACCACGTTTTCTTTTAAAGTCCCAACGCCCGCCATCCCAGTCTTCAAAATTCTCTTAGCACGGAGGTATCTTTTGGCATTATAATCATCATAATTTAAGGCTGTTGCAGTCATACTATTCACCCGTACTTTATCTGAGGCGTGGATGTATTCACCATTGCCCAACCACATGGCTACGTGAACAACTTTCTCTGAGCTATCCTCTCTTTTATCTCCAAAAAACAACAAATCACCTGGTTTTAAATCTGACCAATTACCCGTTTTATCGATTGTTTCTCCAATCGAAACTTGCTGAGAAGCATCTCTTGGAAGCACAATTCCATTCAAAAAATAAACCATTTTCGTAAATCCGCTACAATCAACTCCTTTGAAAGAAGTACCACCCCACAAGTACGGTACACCCATCATACGTTTAGAATTTTTTACTAAATTCTCCTCCGTAGGAGTCAAACTTGAAAGCCATTGATTGTACATATTTGCTTCACGCTTAGATACATAGCCTTTTCGTTGGTCTGGGAATTGTACTTGATAAAATTCCCCAACTTCCGAAATCAATTCCATCATACAACCCACCACCAAATCTGAAACCGTCGCTGATTCTTCGTTGGCTTCTGAATATGCCGAACCGTAAGCACGGGTATAAATAATTTTCAGAGCATTTTTCCAACGGTCAATTCCGTCCTTATTCATCATCGTGATAGCACCCCTATCCACCCACGAAATATATTGGTCGGGCGTTTGGACTAACAACCAACCGTTATCCTCCTTTTCCAGAATCCTCAAAGGTGTACCCATCAAAGCCTGCGAAGCCATCTCGCCCGAATGCTTGGGTGAATACCGAATATTGCACACCGATACCTCCACCAGACCATAGACTTTATCCTCTAATTCGGCTTCTGGAAGGGTTTTTATTTCATCAACGATTGGTATTTTTTCGATTTTTAATCGGTCAAGAAGAAAACTTTTGGCTCCAAATAAATTCGTCCGACCCGTCAGAATCAGTTGATTATTTTGCTTGAAAGCATCTATTTGAAAAATAACAGTACGTTTATCGGGAGCAAATCTTTGGGTGAAACTCTCAATAATTTGAGTAATTGAGGAATCCGCTTTGATGCGTTTGGGAGCGTTATTTTTGCGAGGAGTGGTTGGTCCCGCACCCAAAAGGGCAAACGAACCAACGACAAGGTAAGCGAGTAATATCTTTTTCATGGGCAGTGGATTTTTTTGACGTAAGGAGTCTAAATGATTAGTTCAAAAAATATGCCAATACGAGCCATAGAAATAATATTCTGTATTAATAAAATAGCAGAAGAAAGGAAAATAGCAAGGTTTCAGAAATTTATTCCGAAATTTGTAGAAATAAAATTTTAACATAAGAATAAGTCTGTAATTACTTATTCTGGAAGAAATTATGGAATCAAAAAGACAGCAACAATTTGCCAAATTGATACAACAAGATTTAAGCGAAATTTTTCAGAAAGACATGAGGAGTACCTTCGGGAATGCTTTTGTAACGATAACTGATGTGAAAATGACTCCTGATTTATCAATTGCACGGGCGTATCTGAGTTTTATGCTTACTAACGACAAACAAGGACTTTTGCAGGACATCCGTGAGAAGACAAAAACCATCCGAGGGATTTTGGGAAATAAAATCAAGAATCAAGTAAGAATCGTACCCAATCTTGAATTTTTTATTGATGATACCGCTGAGTATGCAGCCCACATGGATTCTATCATTTCACAGTTAGATATTCCGCCTCTGAAAGAAGGAGAAGCAATAGAGTTGTAAAAAACAAAACCCCAATCAAATGAATGATTGGGGTTTTTGATGACTATATAAAAAAGAAAACTAAGCCTTCTTTACATTTACAGCGTTTAAGCCACGCTTTCCTTCTTGAACATCGAAAGAAACAGAGTCATTCTCTCGGATTGTTAATCCAGATAATCCTGTAACGTGAACGAAGATTTCTTCGCCTGAATTGTCGTCAACGATAAATCCAAAACCTTTTGATTCGTTGAAAAATTTAACTTTACCAGTTTGCATAAAAAAAATATAAAAAAATATTAAAAAATAAAAATTCTAAATTGTATAAAATATGAGTTAAAAAAAACTCGTCTGAACATACACAGCTATTAGGCTTTTCCGAATAAATCGAAATAAATAAGATGAACTATTAGGTTTTGAATTTCACAAAACCATTTTTAAACAAACAATCTTTTGTCAAAAACTATGAATTACAGTTTCTTTACATTGTCAGCGTTTAAGCCTCTTTTTCCATCAACGATGTCAAATGAAACTTTATCATCTTGACGAATGTGTGTGCCCCCCAAAGCAGTTACGTGTACAAAAATCTCTTGTCCAGAATCATCATCCAAGATGAAACCAAAACCTTTACTCTCATTAAAAAACTTTACTGTGCCTGTTTGCATTTTTTTTGTTGTATTAGCATTAAATATTGTCACATAGTCGAATAAATATTATTCAACATCGTGAATTAATAGCCCAAAAAATTAAGGAAATGATACGTTGTATTGTTGATAATCAATGAGGAAGCAAATCTGAGGGGACTAACGTACTCTTGAAAAATTAACTACTTTGTACTAAAAACTTGTTTGTTTTACACTATTAACCATCAAATGTAGGCATAATTTTGTATATTCCTACGGTTATTAGAATTTATTTCAATAAAATAATAAAAATAGTAGTACTTACTCATTATTTTTTTGTGTTTTTCTAACAATTTTCACAAAACAAGGTTAATAAGATTAATGCTACCTTCTAAATTTTTTGGATGAATAGCATTTTGAAAGTTTGAAAGAACAATGACTTTTAGTAACTTAGCTAAAAGTTCAATCCACAATATTTACAAAAAATAATAAAAATGGTAAAAGTTAAATACTTCGTGGAGCATCATGTCTTTGGAGTTTGCACGCTTCTGGGAGAGAAATTTGGTATTTCTACTGCCAGTATTCGATTATATTTTGTGTATTTGTCGTTCATTACGGTAGGTTCTCCTATCATCATTTATTTGATTTTGGCTTTCTGGATTAACATTCGCCGTTATCTCAGACAACAAAACAATCCTTCGGTTTGGGAGATTTGATTATTTTTTCAAAATCTATTTTACCAAATAATAGTCAAATAGTTGTTCGTATTTCGGAGCTTAATTGTCTAAAAATTATCAGTTTACACTAAGCAACAACGTCTTCTAAATAGTTATCCCTACCAATTTTCTACTTTTTTTTCCATGTCTGCCAAGCTCCCGTTGACCATAGAGCCAAAAATATCAATACTGGCTGCATCGGAAGTCTGAGCCAACGAGCCATGTCTGAATTGAGTCCGAAGGCATCTCTGTGTTCGACTAATTGAGCAATATTTCCTGGGAAAATAGCCACAAAAAATGCTGCTACTATCCAACCTACTTTCGGGCGCTGTGAATAAAGAAAGAATAGCGATAATCCAAGGGTGATTTCTACAATTCCTGACATTAAAACTACGGTATCGGGTTCGATGGGTAGCCACGGTGGAACTTGTGCCAGAAATTCTTTTCTCAGAAAGGTCAAATGCCCAATCCCTGCATACGTAAGGAAACTTGCCAGTATATAACGACCAATATTTTGGGCTGTACTTGTCTTACTATTCATTATTAAATTGTTTTTGGGTGAATAAAAAACCAAGTTAAGCTATTTTTGATAGATTAGCTTTTTTCTATTTCAAAACTTTCAAAGGCTCCAAATATTGCCATAATGAAATTAGGCTACAAACCTGCCAATTTTCATTTACTTTATAATCTTTGGAAGAAGGCGTAACAATAAAATTATGCTTTGTCTGTAAATCTTGGATTGCCTCAGTGTTGCCCTTACTCGATGACGGATTATTTGATAATTTTATTTCAAAAGAAACCAACATTTCATTTCCTCGCATAAGGCATAAATCAATTCCAGCCCCATTTTGCGTTCTGTAATAAAAGGCTTGAATATTACCCGCCAAACGTCCAATAATTTGTTCAATCACGTAACCCTCCCACGAATAACCCGCAATAACATTCGAAATCAACTCATCATAATCGGTAATATTTGATAAGTAATGTAAAATTCCTGTATCTCTAAAATAAAATTTTGGACTTTTTACAAGCCTTTTTCCAACATTCACAAAGTAGGGAGGCAATCGTCGGATAACAAATGAGTGTTCTAAATAATCCAAATATCCCTGTAATGTGCTTCCCGTAATTCCCATCGAATTGCCTAAATTTGAATAATTCAGCGTAGAACCTTGCACAGTTGTCAGCATACGAATTAGTTTTTGCAGAACAATGGGCGACGCTTTCAGACCTAACATTCTGAGGTCAATTTCAATGTATGTTTTGATGAAAGATTCCTGCCAATTGAACCATAAATTCATGTCAGGAGCAAGTAGGGCTTTGGGGAAACCTCCTCTTAACCAGTGAGTTGGGAGGTCGATGCCTTCTTTTTGGGCTTCGTCAAATCGAATGGAAGTTAGTTCTCGATAGACAATTCTTCCTGCCAAAGTCTCAGAGCTTTTGGATAATAATTCTGGGGAAGCCGAACCCAATAAAATGAATCTTCCTCCTTCTGGTTTTTGGTCAATCAATGCTCTCAATAATGGAAAAAGAGATAACATTCTTTGCACCTCATCAATCACCACTAATTTATCAATATGTTGCTCCAAAAACCATTGAGGGTCTTTTTCCAAGAGAGCATAATCATTCATATTTTCTAAATCAAGATAGAGAATTGGCTTGGTAATTATTGAAGATAAAGTCTTCACCAAAGTAGTTTTCCCAATCTGCCGAGGACCAACCAAACCCAATGCAGGAAAGTAAGAAAGTAAATGAGGGATTTCGCTAAGAAGGGTTCTTTGTATCATTATCCAAGTAAATCTTAAATT
>JAYUOX010000025.1:0-6660 GCA_043760595.1 Cytophagales bacterium | reverse complement strand
AGGATTTTTTGTCCCATTGCCTCATCCTTGATGCTGTCGGTAATTTCCTTAGCAACTTTATAATTTACATCGGCATCCATCAAAGCCTTACGGATTTCTTTGATAGTACTCGCTACATTTACATCGGTAATGCGTCCCTTTCCTTTGAGGGTACGCATTGCGGTAGTGATTTTACTGCTTAAATTTTCAAACATTGGTACTTATATTTATTTCAATAATTCTGTTAAAACCTTATTAGTCAATCGTTTATCAAAAATTACTCTTACTGGAATTTTAAAGCCTTTCACGGCTACGCTTTCTAATATTCCGTCTTTTCCTTTAAAAATTAATTCATATTTTTTATGACTCAGCACGTATTGTTCAATAGTCTGTTTCATGGGGTCAATTATCCAATATTCTTTTACCCCATGAGCTTCGTAGTCTTCATATTTGGTGGTTCGGTCATTAGTAGCCGTTGATTTTGACAGCACCTCAACCACTAAATCAGGAGCTGGGAATTGCATTTGGTCCTCAGTGAAATCCTTTGCTCTTGATTGTTTCCAAAAACAAACATCGGGTTCGTAGTCGTTGCGAGTTAGAGAGACTAATAGTTTTTCAATGCCCACTAATCCCAAATCATTTTCATCCACAAAACCAGCCAACAGTCGATAAATACGTCCATTAGCATCATTATGCTTCAATTTCACAGGAGAATGAAAAATGATTTCGCCATTAATGAACTCCATTTTACGATTCTCTTCAATGATTTCGTAAAAATGTTTAGGCAGTTCTTTTTCCTTCTCCAAAGCATCTTGAAGACGTTGTAAAACTACAAAAGCGTGTGGCATCGCCATGATGCCTTTTTGAATTTCATTTAGACTCATAATCGAAACTAAAAGATAATATTAGAAAAGAAAAAGGTTGGAAAAATACTTGACCCGTTTACCCTTCACCATTCACCGTTTACCGAACAACAACAAAGGTACAAAAATAAAGTCTAATCCTCTTTTTGCTAATAGCCACAATTTAGCTAAATTTCAAGCATGAAAACCATTCAAACGCTCAAAATATTCACTATTTTATACTTATTGATTCCTTCCATTTTGTTTCTTCTCACTTGGATTCACCTTTGGATTGGTATTCCGTGCGTACTTTTTATTGTTTTTTTTACTTGGAAAACCTTTCAAGAAAATGATTTGAGTGATTCTGAACCTTCTATTTCAACGCAAAATATTTTGCTAAGTTTAGGCATTGCAATTACGTTAAATTTCCTGTTAGGCATCGGTGAATTTCGTTATCAAACCTATGATTTTCAGGCAAATAACTTCAAATACTACGATTTAATTACCCACGAATTACCCGTTTATTATGCCAAACAACAGACCTACTTGTGCTATTATACAGGCTATTATTTACCCTCAGCACTTTTGTCAAAGGTTTTTGGAATCGGAACTTGTCGTTACTTTTCTTTCGTTTGGAGTGTTCTGGGGCTTTGGTTAGTGATATTGTGGATTATCAGTTTTATTCAAAAAAATCATTGGATTTTACTCGCTACTGTCATACTATTTGCTAATATTTGGATTATCCCTCGGGTGATGTCGTATTTTGAATTTTTCCAAGATTATATCCATGACTCTTATATCCAACTCAATCATTTCAAACTTATTACGGAATCTTTTGTCAAAAACTACGCATGGGCTACACAACATACCCTTCCCGCTTGTTTGGGTGCGTGTATGATGATTGAGGTTTTTAGAAATAATACTTCGGAAAAGGACTTAAAAATGATACTCCTAATGCTGCTTTCTACCATGTTTTGGAGTCCCCTATCCACAATTGGGCTATTTCCTTTTGTAGCATTTTGTTTCTTAAAAAATATCAAATCCCTTCTAAAAACATCAAATTGGCATAATTTAGGATTCCTGATTTTACTAATTTTATCCTTCTTCCCCCTCCTACTCTATTTTATTAGTACCGAAGGGGTCCATAACAACAATACCGAATTTATTTGGCAAACGGGCGTATCTATTTGGTGGATTTTTTATCTAATTTACGTTTTTTCTAATTTCGTGGGCTGGGGACTATTCTTAAAATACCACCAATATCCGCATCAATATTTGTGGAAAATAGCCGTCATTGTCCCTTGTTTGGCAGCATTTTATAGAATCGGAATATATAACGATTTCAATATTCGTGTTTCGTTTCCTTCGTTTTTTATGTTGTCTATTTTAGTAGGAATCACAATGATTGAAAAGATGAATTGGAAGTCTATTGGAAGTATTTTGATAGTGGTGCTGATTTTGGTAAATTCATTATCCAATATCAATCAATTACAGAAAGGATTATTGTACAAAAAACTCTTAACGACGATTGAAAAACCCTCTATTTTTGAGGCTACCAATATGCTTGAATTTCAGCGAGTTGCCTACGGAGATGAGTCTGCGATTTTAGAATATTCTTTGAAAAAAGATTCGGTTTTTGAGAAGTATTTTCTAAAAAAGTAACACAAATTTCAGTCTGTTTAGAAGAAATAGTCGAAAGTCTGTATTATTTTTTTATGCTCAAAAACAACGAGCTTCCAAAGAACCCAGATTTCAAAATTCTCTCTTCAAATTTTACGATATTGTAAAATAATTTATTCAAAAAATCAGGCGGTACACTCACATCCGAAACCAATTTGGAGGTATCAATTAATCCCAATTTTAACCGAATTTGTTGTGAAATTCTAATTGCCAAAACCAGTGGTGAAAGCATCCAAGTCCAGTAAGAATAATATTGAATTTTGAGAGGAGTTTTTGCGGTAAACTCTTGAAAATCTTTGACTCTAAAACGCATCTTCCCTCCTACGGCAATGTCATGAGTACCATAAAAAATATTGAAAGAATTATTATTAGAAAGTAATATTCCGCAAGGTTTCAAGAGCACAGAAATATTCTGCAAAGCACTGATAATCTGATTTTTATCTAAACAATAAAACACATCATTACAAATAATTACATCAAATTGTTGTGCTTCAAACAAGTCTAAAATATCATCAATATTAGCTTTTTGAACGTTTAGCTTTCTTGTTCTTGAGAAGGAAATAGAATGTTCAGAATAATCAATTCCCCGAAGGTTTGTAAATTTTTTTGTGTGTAAATAGTGTAACAATCCGCCCGTTCCACAGCCAATATCTAAGATAGAAAGGTCTTTTCTGAAAGAAAATTTTTGTTGAATTTCTACCAATATTTTTTCGTGAAGAATCCTGTACCACCAAAGCTTTTCTTCGGCTTCGTACATCATTCTAAATTCTTCTTTGCTACTATTGAGCATTATTGATTTTCTTGATTTTTAGGGTATATTGGGGCGTATTACTTTGAGTCAAAAAGGTTTTACCGATATACTCTCCTACAATTCCAATGGAAATTAACTGAATTCCCCCAATGAAAAGCACTAATAATCTGATAGGATAATCCACTATGTTCATAAATTGCAAAACTGATAAAATTAGGGCAATAAATGTGGAGAGAAATCCTAAAAACATTGCCAATCGAACGGGCAAAAGTGAATATCCAAAAATAATGTTTAGGAATAAACTTGCTAATTTTTTGGCAGTATAGTTTGATGCTCCACTCTGACGATTATCGTGAAGAACCGTAACTTTCCCAACATTATCGGTTACATTAAAAATCAGTCCGTCGATGTAAGGATAAGGTCCTTTGTACTGACAAATTTCTTCAACAATCTCTTTCTTGATTAATTTAAAACTCGACAAATACAAATCTTGTGGTTTTTTGAAAAGCGAGGTCGTAATTTGATTAACAAACCAACTACCAAGATTCCGAAATTGGTGATGTTTTTTCTCATCATATTGACCATAAACTACATCAAAATCACCCTGCTGTGCGGTTTCTAAGAGTTTAATAATTTCAGCAGGAGGATTCTGAAAATCATCATCAATAATCACGGTATAATCACCTTTGGTGTGATTTAATCCACACATTACTGCTTGAAATTCTCCGAAATTTTTACGCAATGATAAAAATGAAATATTCGCAAATTTTTCTGAAAGTTCAAGGCATTTTTTTTCTGAATCATCCTTACTACCATCATTTACCAAGATAATTTCAAAGGAAAATTCCTGTAATTTTTCTTGTACAGATTCAATGAGTTTTTGGATGGTAACAGCCCCATGATATACTGGTATGACTACGGAAAGAAGCATTCGTTGTTTGAAAGTGGTATTTAAAATTGATTTACTATTTGAATAATATAAGAGATTTCTACTTTGGTTAAAGCCGTATTGAGTGGCAAACTAACTACTTGTTGATGTATTTTTTCAGTAATTGGCAGAACCAAGTCTTGCCAATTTTGATAAGCTAATTGTTTGTGAGGTGCTATAGGGTAGTGAATATCTGTTCCAATGCCTTTTTCACTCAAAAATGACCTAAATTTTCCTCTTTCTTCCACTCGGATTACAAAAAGATGCCAAGCATCATTATCTGCTGAATCATCAGGAGGAAGCGTAATTTTAGGGTTATTTATTTCTATTAAATACCGTTTCGCAATCATTTTACGGTACTCATTTTCGGCATCAAGGTTGGGTAATTTCAAATTCAATATTGATGCTTGAATTTCATCTAATCGAGAGTTATATCCTTGATAATCAAATACATACTTTTCTTTTGACCCATAGTTTCGTAGGGCTTTTATCTTTTCGGCTAAGACATCATCATTGGTCGTAATTGCTCCTGCATCTCCCATTGCTCCGAGGTTTTTGGAAGGATAAAAACTAAACCCTGCTCCATTCGATAAACCACCCGCTTTTTTACCCCTATACGTTGCTCCGTGTGCTTGTGCGGCATCCTCAAAAACTTTGAGATTATGCTTTTGTGCTATTGCATTAATTTTATCCATCTCACAACATTTTCCGTAAAGATGTGTAACCAAAATTGCCTTTGTTTTAGGTGTAATTGCTTGCTCAATTATCTGATAATCAATCAGATAGCTATTCAAAAAAGGTTCAATAGGGATAGGGATATGATTGGCATTTGATACTGCCAAGAGGGTTGCAATATATGAATTAGCAGGAACAATAACTTCTGAATTAGCAGGAAATTCTGAGGCTTTTAATAAAATTGTGAGAGCATCTAAACCATTGGCGACCCCAATGCAGTATTTTACGCCACAATATTGAGCAAACGCTGTTTCAAATTGTTGTAATCGTTCCCCCAAAATATACCACCCCGAAGCCAGTATTTGAGAGACAGTTTCAGCAATCTGAAGTTCATAAATGCGATTGGTTGCTTTAAGATTGAGAAATGGAATCTGCATCGATTAAAGTACTACGGAGGTTTCTTGTCCGTAAGGTTCAAATACATAATCTTCTTTTACATACTCGGTATTAGCCAATACCAACAATATAGAATCATTAGAGAACTCATCCATCACGTGCCAGTCTTCGGGGGCTAATAAAAGGCATTTATTTGGCGAATCTAAATAGAAGGATTCTTGAGTCTTATTATTGTCCACAAAAACTCTGCAACTACCCAAAATACAAACGAGTGCTTGCCAAGTGTTGATATGTCGATGTCCTCCTCTTTCGTGTCCTGCCTTTCCTCGAATATAAAAAACTCGCTTTATTTCGCCTGGAAGTATTTTTTCAAAAACAGTTAAGTCGCCAGCATCTGACTCAAAGGTATTGAGTGGTAAAAGTTTTGCCATAAATTTTATAGAGTTCCCTGATGATTTCGTAAATATAACGAATCTCCTTTATATAGAGAAATCCATGCTACAAATCGTACTAAAATATTTTATAAAGAGTCAAAATATACCTCTTTACGGATAAAATGAAAGGAATCTTTCATAAAAGGTGTATACCGATTTTCCAGAATTATGAATTAACCAATATTATATTTGTCTTTCAAAATCATCAAATGATGAATCTCATGCCCTGCAATCATCCACACCAAAGCCCGTGCCGAGACTGCATTTCCATTGGCAGACCCAATCTGCGATGCTATTTCATCCGTAAATGTTGAAAACAAAACCAATGAACCTTCCCGAACCAAACGATATTGCTCCAACAAGGATTCAAAACTAATTTCCGAAAACTTGGCTCCATCGGCATATTCATTCTCATCAAAACCAGGCAAAGATTGTTTTTCACCACGAGCAATACACAAAGCACGGTAGCCAAATATTCTCTCCGTATCAGTCAAATGCCCTAAAATCTCATGCGGCGACCACTTACCAACGTCATACCGAAAGTTTCTTTGCTCTTCCGACAAACTTTTATAGAGATTAATCACAACATCTTTGTTTGCCGTAAGTATTTCAATAACGTTTTGATTATCAACCTGTTCTATATAATAAGAAAAATATTTGTTCTGCGGATATTCGTTTCCAGAGGGTTTTTGCATGATTTTTTTGAGATTTTTTTCAACAAAGGTATTGCATTATGAGAAAATACACCTAATTTTACACCACAATTAAACGACAAAAAGTCAGATTACTTAAAAAATTGCTCGTTTAGGAGATAAATACCACGGTTTGGTAGTTCAGTTGGTTAGAATACATGCCTGTCACGCATGGGGTCGCGGGTTCGAGTCCCGTCCAGACCGCAAAAAGCATTCAGAAATGAATGCTTTTTTTGGTTTATGATCTTACTGGCTTGTGTTTTGGGGGATTATCATTATTTGA